>CAIPWG010000128.1 GCA_903868655.1 uncultured Sphingomonadales bacterium | reverse complement strand
GGCGGCGGCGCCACCACCGAAAAGGTCACGGCTGCGTTCAAGATCATTTTGCGTGACCCTGCGGTGAAGGGCATTCTCGTCAATATCTTTGGCGGGATCATGAAGTGCGACATCATCGCCGACGGCATCGTTGCCGCCGCCAAGGAAGTGAACCTTCAGGTTCCGCTCGTCGTTCGTCTCGAAGGCACCAATGTGCAACAGGGCAAGGATATCCTTGCCAACTCGGGTCTCCCCATCGTTCCCGCCAATGATCTTGGCGATGCCGCGAAGAAGATCGTGGCCGAAGTCCGGAAGGTCTCCTGAACCATGTCGATTCTCGTCAACAGCAACACCAAGATCATCACCCAGGGGATGACCGGCAAGACCGGTGCGTTCCACACCCAGGCGGCGCTCGACTACGGCACGCAGATGGTTGCCGGCGTGACCCCCGGCAAAGGCGGTACGAGCCACATCGGTTTGCCGCAGTATGACAGTGTCGCCGAAGCCAAGGCGGCGACCGGTGCGACCGCATCGTGCATTTACGTTCCGCCTCCGGGCGCGGCCGATGCGATCCTTGAAGCGATCGATGCACAAATGGAACTGATCGTGTGCATCACCGAAGGTATTCCGGTGCTCGACATGGTGCGCGTAAAGCGCGCGCTGCAGGGCAGCACTTCGCGCCTGATCGGACCCAATTGCCCTGGCGTCCTGACCCCGGGCGAATGCAAGATCGGCATCATGCCGGGTTCGATCTTCAAAAAGGGTTCGGTCGGTGTCGTGTCGCGTTCGGGTACATTGACGTATGAAGCTGTGTTCCAGACCAGCAACATCGGTCTTGGCCAGACGACTGCGGTCGGTATCGGCGGTGATCCGGTCAACGGCACCAACTTCATCGACGTGCTCGAACTGTTCCTGGCTGATGAAGACACCAAATCGATCATCATGATCGGCGAAATTGGTGGCGACGCAGAAGAACAGGCCGCGCAGTTCCTGATCGATGAAGCCAAGCGCGGTCGTAAAAAACCGATGGCCGGCTTTATCGCGGGCCGATCGGCGCCTCCGGGCCGCCGCATGGGCCATGCCGGTGCGATCGTTTCGGGCGGCAAGGGCGATGCCGAAAGCAAGATTGCGGCAATGGAAGCCGCCGGCATCCGCGTCAGCCCCTCACCCAGCCTGCTGGGCGAAACGCTGGCCGAAGTGCTGAAGGGCTGATCCAGCCTGCTGCATCTGCGAAAAGGGCCGGGGGCAACCCCGGCCTTTTTTGTATGGGTCCGGCTGGCATGCAACGACGATAGCGGTTTCCATATCGGGCTCGGGGTGCTTAAAACTGCGGCATGTGTTGAGGGGAACAAGCCATGACAATGATCGAAAGCGCGGCGCATCTGCTCGACGAGGCCGAGGGAAGCCTGTTGCATGATTTGCGATTGCAACACCGTGCGGCGCGTCTGCGATCCACGCGCGCCAGCCATGGAGCCGATGCACCGCTGACACTTGGGCAGGCAGTGGCCGACACAGTGGCTGCAACCATGGGATCGTGGCGGTTCATCATCATCCAGTCGGCACTGCTGACGGCGTGGATCGTGCTCAACGTGACCGCCTTTGTCGAACGGTGGGATCCCTATCCGTTTATTCTGCTCAACCTCGCGCTGTCGTTTCAGGCAGCCTATGCCGCGCCGTTCATCATGATGAGCCAGAACCGCCAACAGGATATCGACCGCAAGGCCGCGGAAAGCGACTACAAGATCAACATCAAGGCCGAGCTGGAAATCGAACTGCTGCACCAGAAGCTTGACCAGCTGCGCGAGAGCGAAGTGCTGCAATTGTCCAAGGCAGTCGCCGAACTGACCCATTTGCTGCACGAGACCAAGGATGAACTCGCTGCCTTGCGCCAGTCGAAATAGGACGATTTTCCAGCCCGACCCCGCCTAGATCGCGGTTCCCGCTTTCAGCCCTTCGAACACTGCTTCTTCAGCGGTTCGGGCGGCGAGCGCATCGCCGATCACATGGTATTCCAGCCCGGTTTCGGTCAGTTCGTCCTCAAGCGAGCTGTCGCTTTGATGGCCGAGGCTGGTGATCACCGTGTCGACGTTTTCGAACAGCATCGGTGCGCCGCTGGTGGCATGCTGGCAGAACACGGTTTGCTGATCGATGCCGAATAGCCGCGCATAAGGAATCACTTCGACACCGAGATCGTGCAGCGTGCCGATCCACAAGTCGCGGACATATTGGTGGATGCGCTGCCCCGCCATGTAGCCATCGACTGCCAGTCGCACCCGGCACCCGGCACGGGCAAGCTTTTCAGCGAGGCCAAGGCCAACCCAGTCGAGGCTCCAATCAGCAATAAGCACAGACGCGCCGACATTCGCCTCGTTGCGCAAGACTTGCCAGGGGTTGACGACGTGGCCGGTTTCAGCGCCTTCAATCCGGGCCTCCCGTGGATTGGCGCCGGTGGCAATGACCACCGCATCGGGTGCGATCTGGTCGACCAAGGCGCGGGTAACGCGCGTGTTGAGCCGAACATCCACCCCCGCCACCGTCATTTCGCGCGCAAGGTTGGTCACGATACCGCCAAATTCTGCGCGGGTGGGCAACATCTGGGCCATCAGCGCCTGCCCACCCAATTGGCGACCGGCTTCGCACAAGGTGACATCGTGCCCGCGTGCAGCCGCCACGGCTGCCGCTTTCATCCCCGCCGGCCCGCCGCCCGCGATCAGCACGCGACGCGGGCGCAGCGCAGCCGTGATCGTGCCATAGGTCAGTTCGCGCCCGGTTTCGGGGTGCTGAATGCACGAAATGGGATGGCCCATATGGAAATGGCCGATGCAGGCCTGATTGCAGGCAATGCAGGCACGGATATCATCGATCCGGTTGTCGCGCGCCTTTGCCGGCATGTCAGGGTCGCAGATCAAGGCGCGGGTCATGCCGACCATATCGGCAGCGCCGCTTGCCAGAATGCGTTCGGCATCCTGTGGCTGGTTGATCCGGCCTGCGACGAACACCGGCGTCCGAACGCGTGCCTTGATG
>CAIPWG010000127.1 GCA_903868655.1 uncultured Sphingomonadales bacterium | reverse complement strand
GACGGGGTGAAGCTGCACACTATCATCCTGCTGCCCAAGGGCGCCAAGGGCGCCGCCATGCTGTTGACCCGTACGCCGTACAATGCGGAAGAACAGACCAGTTATGGCCATTCGGCGCATATGGCGGCGCGGATTGACGGGTATGACAGCGCGCCCGATGTGGTCGCGGCCGGTCATTACATCCGCGTCATTCAGGACGTGCGCGGCAAATATGGCTCGGGCGGAACTTATGTCATGAACCGGCCGTTTGTCGGCACCTCGCTCAACCCCACCAAAGTCGACCATGCCACCGATACCTATGATACGATTGATTGGCTGGTGAAAAATGTGCCCGAATCCAACGGACGGGTGGGCATTATGGGGATCAGTTACGACGGGTTTACCTCGCTCGCCGCACTGATCCACCCGCACCCCGCGCTCAAAGTCGCGGTGCCGATGAATCCGATGGTCGATGGCTGGCGCGGTGATGACTGGTTCCACAACGGCGCCATGCGCATGCTGGGCAACGACTATATCTTCAACCAGATCGCCGCGCGCGACAATTCCAGCACTTATGAATATGGCGAAGCCGACGTGTACACCCATTTCATGCGCTATGGTTCGGCCGGAGCAGCGGCCAGCGCGCATGGACTGGATCAGATCGGTTTCTGGCAAAAAGTCAAAGCGCACCCCGCCTACGACGCTTTCTGGCAGGAACAGGCGATGGATCGCCTGTTGGCCAAGGATGGCATCAGCGTACCCACCATGCTGGTCCATTCATTGTGGGATCAGGAAGATATCTATGGCGCACCCGCAGTGTGGAAAGCGCTGAAGCCGATGGACAAGGACGGAAAGCTGTTCTTGTCGATGGGCCCGTGGTTCCACGGTCAGGAAATCGAACGCGCTGACAGCCTCGGGCCGATCCGCTGGGACAGCGACACCGGCAAATGGTGGCGAATGCATGTGCTGGCGCCGTTCCTGGCGCATTACTTGTATGACGCACCGATGGATGTGAGCCCGGTGACCGCATTCCAGTCGGGCGCCAATGAATGGCAGCATCTCAAAGGCTGGCCGGTCAACAAGGCGGAAACGAAGTTGTGGCTGACCGCTGACCAGTCGCTCGGCTTTGCTCAGGGCGACAAGGCTGCCCAACTGGAATACCTGTCAGACCCGGCCAATCCGGTGTCGTTCCTGCCCCGTCCCAACAAGCCGGTAGGCTATGACAACAACCCCTGGCCGACGTGGTTGACCAGCGATCAGCGGGTTGTTTCCGGCCGGCCCGACGTGCTGACCTTTACCGGCCCCGTCCTTGACAAGCCGGTCACGTTGGCAGGCCAGCCCAGCGTACATCTTGTTGCAGCAACCAGCGGCACCGACAGCGACTGGGTGGTGAAACTGATCGATGTCTATCCCGATGAAGTACCCGGCGACAAAGCGATGGGTGGCTATGAACTGGCCGTGGGCATGGACATCTTTCGCGGCCGATATCGCGAAAATCTGTCGCAGGCCAAGCCGATCACGCCCAATGTGGCGCTTGCCTATGACTTCGCGCTACCGCCCGCCAACCACGTGTTCCTGCCTGGCCACCGCATCATGGTGCAAATCCAGTCAAGCTGGTTCCCGCTGTACGATCGCAACCCGCAAACGTTCGTGCCGTCGATCATCGATGCGAAGCCCGGCGATTACGTCAAGGCGACGCAGAAAGTCAGCGTGGGTGGCGCAGAAGGAACCTATATCGCGCTGCCTGTCGTGAACTGATCGGAATCAGTGGTCGTGGGGCAGGTTGAACCGAATAGTTTCTGCGCGCGCGGAACAAGCCAGCTTGCCCGATGGACGAAAACTCGTGTCGATCCGTGCGACATTCATCAATTGCCTGGCGCCCTCCACGAAAACAAAGGGCGGATAGGCGATCAGCGCGCGCGGGGTAGCGGCGTGCCCATCGGCGGAAATGTCAAACTCTTCGCGCACCCAACCTTCAAATCCCATGCGCATGGCATCTAACGGGTATTCGTTATCAAAATTGGCTGATTTGAGCCGGGGGATATCGCCGATCAAGCTGCATTGTTCTTCGTTCAGCCCGGTGCGGGCAAACAGGGCTTCGGCTTCTGCCCGGCGCCCATCATGCGCGGCAACCGATGCCAGCCGCAAAAGGGCCACTTGCCGCAAGGGCGAGGCGGGCTCCAGACGTGCATCATCGGCAACTGCGGTCAGAACGGCCACCTCGTGTTCGTCAAACTTTCCCAAAGAATGCGCGGTCAATGCCTGAAGTCGCAGACTGTCCTGCGCCAAAGCGTCGTTGGCAACCACAGGACGCACCGCGGCATTCAAAAGCAGGGCTTGCCGATTTTCAATCGATTTGCCGGATACCAATGCGTTCAAACCGATAGTCCGTACCCTTGCCAGGGCCGCGACCGCCGCTGCGCTGGCGCGTTGCGCCGGATCGGCATCCGATAACAGCGTTTCAACATGGTCGCTGTCTGCCGGGTCCGTAGCGCGCGCAATCGGATCAATCGACAGACCAAGCATCAGCAGCAGCCCGGCACTTCGCCGATCGCCGTCTGCTTCAAGCATGGCAGCCTTGCGGCGCAAAGCCAGCGGCGAAGTATCACCAGCGAGAACCAGTGGCGATTTTGCCAGAACCGGTTGCGCCCATTCGGTCAGGCGTCGATTGAACAGCGACATGACCGACGGCAAGCCGCCAGCCGATTTCGAACAGCGCAGTTCAACCCGCACCAAGGCACGGTAAAACGGCGGCAGTTTTGCCACGGCTTCGGGTTGCCAGGCCCAGCCCCGCACCGATTGCGCAAACAGCCGCGCCACTTGGTACGTGCCGCGGGTATACGTCGTCTGCGCAGATTCAACACGGCCATCGGAACGGATGGAAAATTCAACCACGGCCACGTCGTCGGGGCGCAATCCGGCCGCGTCATCGCAATCGGGCACTGTCATGATACTGGCACTGGCGAACGGCGACTGTTGAATACGGCCTGCTCCGGTGTAGGCCAGCAACTCGCGCGCACGTTCGGGGTGGCTGTTCAACAGCGCGGCTTCGGCTGCGTCTGCGCGCAAGCTCACATCGTCGAGCGATACCTTGGTGGTGAGCCCGCCCGACAACGCGAGCGCTTTTTCCGCTTCTTTCGACGCTTCGGCATTGCGGCCCTGCGCCATCAGGATTCGCGCGCGGATTGTGCGAACGCGCGCTTCGTTGCGCTGCTGATCGCGTCCTTGCGGGGCGGTGCCAATAGTTTTCAACACCTGATCGGTCAGTGGCAAGGCGGTTCCATCCCCGTCGAATGTGGTAATCATCGCCAGGCCGATCAGGGCATCGCTACGGTCGCCCTGCCCGGGCAACGCCAAGACATGCCGGAACCCGGCCACAGCGCTGTCGTGATCATAATCGTGCATCGCCAGCCGCGCGAGCGCGAGCCAACCATCTGCGGCATCGATCACCATCGCGGGCCCGGCAGCTTCGACTATGGGCAGGCCTTGCCGTACCCACGCCTCGCCTTGCTGTCTGTCACCCGTTTCAAGTTCGCACAGGCCACGCCGCAACGCGATCGTAGCGGCCGACAAACTGCCCGTCTTGACCCGGGGGTCGGCTGCCAGGCGGGCAAAAATGGCTTCGGCATCAGCGCAGCGATGCGCCTCCGACGCGGCACTGGCCGCATCGAATTGTTCCTGCAAGCTTTGTGAAGCCGGCGCTTGGTCCGCATGCGCTGCACCAGCGATTGCCAGTGCAGATGCGCAAACAAGCGCGTTCACCCCATGCCGCAGCACCAGTCTGTTGGATCGCATTCGCAATATCCTTGCTCCAGGATGTCTTGGGATGCAGTCTGGCCGACATGGCCAAGACTACAAGACTATTTCGGACGAAAATGCTGCAAGCCTTTGCTGTATTTGCGATTGTCTGGTCGCTACCCGTTCGGGCAGAGCCACCGCCACCCATGCCTTCGCACGCACTGATCCTGTTCGGCGCGCGCTGGTGCGCGCCGTGCAGCGCCGAATTGCACGACCTGGGCGCCATTCTGCTGCAATTGAACGGCCTGACCGGCGATGCAAACAGTCCGCCCCCTGCGCAACTCGTGCTCGCGTGGATCGATCGGCCGGTGCCCTCCTCTGTCGTAACCCGCGCAGTGGATACAATGACGCCGACGCGCATGGCCCCTCCGCGCGTCCTGCTGCCCCTGCCCTTTACCGCATCAGCGTGGGCCGAACCGCGCATGACAACAGCACACGGCCTGCCCTTTGCGGTGATGACAGATGCCGCCGGGCGGGTCTGTGCGCTGCACAAGGGCGCGCTGCAACCAGTCATGATAACGGCTTTATGGGATCAGTGCCGTGGCTGGCAGAAACCCTAAAAAAGCGGGGGATGACCATGCAACACGGTTGCGGCGCGCGCCTGACAGCGCATGATGCCGGTTATGACAGACCTTGCCGACTGGACTGCGACCGCCCTTGCCCCCGCCTTTGCCAAAGGCGCGCTATCGCCGGTTGAGGTGATCGAAGCAGTGCTGGCGCGCGTGGAAGCGTACGAACCTGAAATCGCTGCAACGTATGCACTGGCACG
>CAIPWG010000126.1 GCA_903868655.1 uncultured Sphingomonadales bacterium | reverse complement strand
TCAGATCGCCGGTTTGCGGCAGTGTCGCCAGCAAGGCCACATTGCCCGCATAGCCGGATGACAGGAACAGGGCGGTTTCGCTGCCAGTCCATGCCGCAGCGTCTGCCTCCAGGGCTTCGTGTTCGGGATCGTTGCCGCGCAACAGCCGCGATCCGCCCGATCCGGCGGACACTCCGCGTGTCAGCGCCGCGCCGATGGCATCGCGCAACCGGCTCGCGCCCGACAGTGCGAGGTAATCGTTGGAAGCAAAATCGCGGCCTTGGCGCACGGCCAGTGCGCGGCCCCGGCCGTTTGCGTGCAAGGCGATCAGATCATCGTGATGTCCCTGCCACAGCGGGTGCGTGGACTTCATCGGGTCAGGCCGCGCAAGTCCCGGCTTTGACAGCGCGCAAGGGTTCCTCGCCTTCCATCGGTTTCAGGCCCAGCCGTTCAAACATCGCCGCATCGGCATCATCGCCCGCATTGGCCGCAGTCAGCAGCTTGTCGCCGGTGAAAATCGAATTGGCCCCGGCCATGAAGCACAGCGCCTGTGTTGCCTCGCTCATCGATTCGCGCCCGGCCGACAGCCGCACCATCGACAGCGGCATGGTGATCCGTGCCACCGCGACAGTGCGCACGAATTCGATATCATCGATTTTTGCCAGCGGAGTGTCTGCCAGCATATCGCCCAACACGGTGCCCTTGATCGGCACAAGCGCGTTCACCGGCACCGATTCGGGGTGATGGTCGAGCGTCGCCAACGCGTGGACAAAGCCAACGCGATCGGCGCGGGTTTCGCCCATGCCGACAATGCCGCCCGAACAGACATTGATCCCCGCTGCACGCACCCGGTCGAGCGTATCGATCCGGTCTTCAAAACTGCGGGTGGTGATGACTTGCGCATAGCGTTCGGGCGAGGTGTCGATGTTGTGGTTGTAATAATCGAGGCCGGCTTCGGCGAGTTGGGCGGCCTGGGTATCGGTCAACATGCCCAGGGTCATGCAGGTTTCCATGCCCATGGCGCGCACGCCCTGCACCATCGCGATGATCGCGGGCATGTCGCGGTCTTTGGGGTTGCGCCATGCCGCGCCCATGCAAAATCGTTTTGATCCGGCATCACGCGCCTGTGCCGCGGATTGCAGCACCGACTGCACTTCCATCAGCTTGGTCGCTTCGACGCCGCTGTCGGCCTTGACCGATTGGGAACAGTATCCGCAATCTTCGGGGCAGCCGCCGGTTTTGATCGACAGCAGCGTGCACAACTGCACTTCGCCCGCACGGTGATGCGTGCGGTGGACTTCGGCGGCGCGGAACACCAGTTCGGTAAATGGCAAGTTGAACAGCGCGGCGATTTCGTCGCGGGTCCAGTCGTTGCGCACTGGTGCGGTGCCGGGGTTGGTGTTTGCAAACATGCGAAGTGTCCTGTGCAAAGTCGTCAGGCAGGCCACCGTTGCATCACGGCGTTGATACTGCGCGCCCTTTTCCACTGTGCCCTTAGCATTCCGCGCCAATCTGCAAACCGGTTTTTGTGCGATGGGTTGCACAAGCCTGCGCGCGGATTGGGTAGATTCCGACCCTGCCGATCGTTGGCCCAGACGATAGCGTTGATCGTTGGCAGGTAAAAGGATCGAGCGCGTGAAGGCCATGGTGTTGAACGCGCCGCGCATGCCGCAGGTCTGGACCGACTTGCCCGATCACGTGCCCCGGCCCGGCAAAATCCGGGTGAACGTGCTGGCCTGCGGAGTGTGTCGGACCGATCTGCCCCATGAATGATAGTCCGCGGTTTCCCGATGATATCCTGTGGGAAGAACGACAGATCGCCTTGGCGCCGATGCTCGAACTGGTTGTGACCACCCGCACTTATCCGCTCGAACAGGCCAACCAGGCATTGGCTGATATGCCCGCAGGCCGGTTCGAAGGCGCTGCGGTGCTGGTGGCTTAGACGTGTTTTTAAAAGTGTCTCGCGCCCCGGATCCGGTGAGTGGCACTTCACTCCAAGAAAAGAGAATTGACCATGACCACGGCACACCTGAACGGCCACCATCGCAAGACGCTGGCCGCAATCTTCACTCATCCCGCACCGCACAATATTGAATGGCACGACGTGATTTCGCTGTTGGGCCATGTCGGTGTGGTTACCGAACATCATGGCGGTGGCTATACCGTTGCGATGGGGGAGGAGCATCTGGCGCTCACCCGGCCCCATGGGCACGATGTGATCGATGACGAATTGCGCCATGTGCGCGCGTTTTTGTCGCGCGTCGGTCTGGCGCCGACAGGCGCGCAAGCCCCGGTTGCACCAGTCATCTCCGATGGCTGGATCGTGTTGATCGACCACCACCAGGCGCGGCTGTTCGCGCCGGGCGGCGATCATGCGGTGCCGCTGGTGATCCATCCCAATGACGATGACGGTTCGCGGCGCCGGGTAGAGCACAAACAGGGCAACGATGATCACGATGGCGGCCATGCGTCCGAAGACGAGGATTATTATCGCCGGATTGCGGCCGATCTGGCCGATGCCCCGCGCATTGTCGTGCTGACCGATGGCAAAGGCCGCGCCAGTGCGGGCGAATATCTGGTGGCCTATGTCCAGCGCCATTTTCCAGCCCTGGCCGAACGCATTGTCGCTACCGATACGGTCGACATTTCGAAGACATCCGACGGCGAAGCGATTGCCGCCGGACATGCGCTGTTGTTGGCAGCCTGAAACCAGCCGGGTCGCGAAAGCAAGGCATTGCGCGACCCGGTGGGTTTATCCGATTACGATCAGGTCGTTTTCCACCTCGGTAATGCCGCGCGATCCCCACGCGGTGGTCGATGCGGTCCACTTGTCGGCGGGTGTGTGCACGGTGCCCTTCAACGTTACTTTGCTGCCATCGGCGGTCACCTGAATGGTTGACGGATCAAACCACGAGCGGTGCAGCGCAGTGCCGATGTCATGGCTGATGTCGGCCACATTGACATGCGGCTTCAATGTGATGCGGTTGGAGATACCGACCACTCCGCGCAAACCGCGGATCACGCTTTCGGCAGCGTCTTTCTGGAAATGCCATTCGACTTCGCCGGTCAACTTGATCCAGCCGTCTTCGACTTCCAGTTTGATATCATCAGCCGGCACCGAAACCTCCCAGGCGATGCGATCGAGCGCGGCACGTGCAATCGTTTCATCATCGTTGGTGGTCTGCGACGGCAAGACCACTTCGATTTCCTGGGCCACGGCTTTGACCCCGCGCACGCGTGCAGCGGCATGTTCGGCTGCCAGTTTGGCCAGATAATCGGGCACTTGGCCGGTCAGCGTGACAATCCCGTTGTTGGCGCTGACACCGACATGGCCGGCGGTAACGCTCGGCTCCCACAGAAATTCGGCGAGCACGGCTTCCTGAAGCTGACGATCCTGAGACATCACAATTCCTGCTGGCCGATAGGGGGCTGACGCGCGCGACCGCTCGGCGGACGGCAACACAATCGCAGGCTAACGTGATCCGCGGTGAGGAGCAGAATCGGAAACTACGCGCGGGGACGCTTGCGTATAATCCGGCACTGGGGCCTCAGCGCGCGGCTGATATCCTTGTCGTGTGCCCCGGGCCCGATTGCCCGGCGACGATCATGCCAAGGAGCATCCCGATGCCCGTTCAGACCCAGATGCCTGCTCCTAATGTACCGGAACACCGCGCGCCGGCCCGCGCGTGGCTGGTCGGCGGCGGCATCGCCTCTATGGCGGCGGCGGCTTTTCTGATCCGCGATGGCGACATGCGCGGGTGCGATATTACCATCCTGGAAGAAAGCGACCGGCTGGGTGGCAGCCTCGACGGCGCGGGCGATGCCGAACACGGCTATATCTTGCGTGGCGGGCGCATGTTGGAAAGCAAATATGTCTGCACGTTCGACTTGTTCGATTCGATCCCCACGCTCGATGGCAAATCGACCGTCACTGCAGAAATTTTAAACTGGAACAAAATGATGCTGACATCGTCGCAGGCGCGGCTGGTGCGCCACGCGGCGCGAGAGACCGATCCTGCCTTCGGCCTGACCGAACGTCATATCCTGACAATCGAACGGCTTGCCATCGAGCCCGAGGCGCTGCTGGCCGAAACGACAATCGCCGACCAGTTTGAGCCGGGCTTTTTCCAGACCAATTTCTGGCTGATGTGGCGGACCACTTTCGCGTTTCAGCCGTGGCACAGTGCGGTGGAGTTCAAACGCTATCTGGTACGGTTTTCGCACATGATCGCGGGGTTTGGTCGGCTGAAAGGGATCATGCGCACGGTTTACAATCAGTATGATTCGCTGGTGCGCCCGTTGCAGGCCTGGCTGGAATCGCGCGGGGTTCAATTTGCCTTCAGCACCGGCGTCAGCGATCTGGAATTCACGCTGCGCGACGATCGCAGCGAAGTCAGCCGGATCATCTGCGGCAACCATGGTAAAGCCTGGGACATCGTGGTGGGCGCGCATGATCTGGTGCTCGTCACGCTGGGTTCGATGACCGAAGGATCGCATCTGGGCACGATGGACGCGCCGCCGCTGCTGGGCACCCGCAACGATGGCGGGGCCTGGGCGCTGTGGGAGAAACTGGCGGCTGTTCGCCCCGAATTCGGGCGACCGGCCGCGTTCGACAGCCATGTCGACCAATCGAAATGGACGTCGTTCACGATCACCTTGCACGATCCGTTGTTTCTTGACCGGGTGCGCGATTTCAGCGGCAATATGCCGGGCGAAGGCGGATTGATAACCTTTGCGCAATCCAATTGGCTGGCCTCGATCGTGATCCCGCACCAACCGCATTTCCTGGGCCAGCCGGCCGGTGTGTCGGTGTGCTGGGGGTATGGCCTGACTGTCGATGCGCCGGGCAATTTCGTGAAAAAGCCGATGGCACAATGCAGCGGGCGCGAGATCATGACCGAGATTCTGGGGCATCTGGGGTTTGTCGACGATACGGCTGCGATATTGGGCAGCGCGATCTGTATCCCATGCATGATGCCGTTCATCACAAGCCAGTTCATGCCGCGTCGCGCGGGCGACCGGCCGTCAGTGATGCCTGCCGGATACCGCCATCTGGCGCTGTTGGGGCAGTATTGCGAATTGCCCGACGATGTGGTGTTCACGGTCGAATATTCGGTGCGATCGGCGCAAACCGCGGTCTATGCGCTGCTGGACCTCGCGCGCAAACCCCCGGCGGTCTATCGCGGCATGTTCGATGCCCGCGTTCTGGCACGCGCATTCATGGCGCTGCACGGGCTGGGGCGGGATGAGCCTGTCGCGGCATGATGCCCGAATATCATCGCAGCGGCCGGACCGGATGGTTGCGGGCCGCGGTGCTTGGCGCGAATGACGGATTGCTCTCTACCGCCAGTCTGATCCTCGGCGTTGCGGCAGCCGGGGGCACGCGCCGCGCGATTTTGATCGCGGCGGTGGCGGGAATGGTATCGGGGGCCATGTCGATGGCTGCGGGCGAATATGTATCGGTCAGTTCGCAGCATGACGCCGAACGTGCCGATCTGGCGCGTGAGAGCCGCGAACAGCAAGTCGATCCGGCAGGAGAACACGAGGAACTGGCCCAGATCTATCGGGATCGCGGTGTGGATCAGGTCACCGCCGCCAAAGTTGCCAACGAGATGATGGCCAAGGACGCGCTGGCAGCGCATGCGCGCGATGAACTGGGCTTCACGCTGACAAACCGCGCCCGCCCGGTGCAGGCGGCGCTGACATCGGCGGTCTGTTTTGCGCTGGGTGCGATGGTGCCGGTCATTCTGGCGCTGTTGCCCCCGGCGCAGTGGATGGTTGGCGCACAAGTCGCAGGCGCCTTGCTGATGCTGATCCTGCTGGGCGCGATCGGTGCTGCGGCTGGGGGCGCGCCGGTGTGGCGCGGTGCTGCGCGCGTGACTTTATGGGGTGCGCTGGCTCTGGCGGTGACGGCAGGCATCGGCCGGATGATTGGCGCAGCGTTGTAGTGGGCCAGGATCGCTCGTGTCGGGGCGTCATTGCCGCAATGGTACGGTGACCGCGCGCGGCTGATCAGCGTAGATTCCGAGCCTTTGCGGTTGCCACCTCCGGGCTTATTTCCAAATGCGTTGCCGCCGGTCGCACTTCGCTCACGCCCCCTGAGCAAAAGCACCGATCGTGTCAGTTCGGATGCCCCTCGTCCCGAGTTTGGCATTCTGAATTTGGTCGGCACCACTACGCAAACCGGCGGTTGTGCAGCAACCGCCGGTTTGTTGCGTTTGCCGTATCGTCCTGGTGGCAAATACCCAGCCCAGGCGATGCATGCGGCGCGAACAGCTGGGTGAATTCCGGCAGCAGACAGTGGCCACGGATCGGCCCATCTGGCGATCATGCCCAGCCGTCTGACGCGATCTGCGCCGACCTTGCAAAGGAATGGTCCATGCCTGCAAAACACGCCTCTGTCGCCACGATGATGCCCACTTTGCTCGCGCGGACCGCGCTCGGCCTGGTCGGGGTCGCCGGTTTGGCCAGCGCCACGCTGTTGGTTGGACCGGCAGTGTTTTCGGCCGAGCCGAGTTCGCACTATCGCCATCATGTCTGGGGCAAGACCGCCGCGGAACGTGCCGAAACAGTTGAGCAGCGCATTCGGACCCTTCGCGCCAGTCTGCACATTACCCCTGCACAAGAAGCCGGTTGGGAAGGTGTCGCACACGTCATGCGCGAAAACGAAACCCGGATGCAGGACATGATTTCTGCGCGTGAGGCCGAGCCCGTGCACCATGTGACTGCGCCCGAGGACTTGCGCACCTACGAACGCTTTACCCAGGCGCATGTCGAAGGCCTGAAGCTGCTGCGCGCCAGTTTCGACACGCTTTATGCGACCATGTCCGACGCTCAGAAGCTGGAGGCGGATGCGGTGTTCGACAAGTTTGGCAATGGCCAAGAATGATCAGGCCAGATCGAGGCTCTTTCCAGCAATCAGAAGGATATGATCATGACCAACCGCGTTCGAGGTGATCCGTTGGCCCGCAATGCTCTGCGGAATCTGGCGCGACTGGGCTGCGCTGCGCTGCTGGCGATCTGCGCGATGCAAGCACCTGCGATTGCCGTGTCCGGGGCTGATTCCGCAGGTCCGGGTGGGCACGGCAATGGCCACGCTGGCAGTGGGCATGGCGGGGGTGGCCATCGCAGCAGCAGACATGACGGCGGCCTGCGCGGCGGTCGTGGCGGTTATGGCGGCTGGGGCGGCGGGTTCTATCCCGGACCGCCGGTGGTCTATGGTGCGCCTTATTATTGTGCGCCTCCGCTGGTCTATATGCCTGGCCATCGATACTATTACTGCCAGTGACGGTGGTTGGACGGTTGGATCGTGCCACACGTCCAACCAGTGATGACGGGTAGATTCCGGGGGTTCCCAGCCGGTGCCCCTTGCGTCCACTGGGCCGGAACAGATTGTCTCGAAAGGACGTACCATGTCTTTTGCCCGTCATACGCTTGCCGCCGCGCTACTGACCATCGCCAGTGTGGCCGCACCAGTGGTTCAAGCCCGCTCGGCTGCTGAAATCACTGCGCAAGGTCGCCATTCGCTCCACCAGCTTGAAACGCGCGAACCGGTTTCGCGCTTTTACGCCAAGCATGCGGTCGCGGTTCTGGTATTTCCTTCGATATTCAAGGCAGGACTGCTGGTCGGGGGTGAAAGCGGCAACGGTGTCCTGTTTATCAATGGTCGTCAGGCCGGGTTTTACAACTTGTCCGGCGGCACTTTCGGGTTTCAGGCCGGGGCAGAAAAATTCAGCTACGCGGTGTTTTTCATGAATGAATCGGCGCTTCGCTATTTGCGCAAGAGCGGCGGTTTCGCCGCCGGGACAGGTCCCAGCATTGCGATCATCAACAAGGGCATTGGGGCAGAGGCCAATACGACGACGATTGTCAAAGATGTCTATGCCATGCCGTTCAACCAGTCGGGCCTGATGGCCGACCTGACTTTGCAGGGTACCAAGATCTCGGTAATCCACCCGCGCTGATCACGGCCCCGGCGACATTGTGGATCACGCAAGCGCCTCGGCACAGATCCAGTCTCGAAACGCCACCAGCGGCGGATAGTCGCGCCGTGCGGCGGGCCAGACCAGATAATAGGCGTCTTCGCTTTGCGTGGGCGCGGTGTCGAATGCGGTTACCAGCTGGCCTTGCGCCAATTCGTCGGTGATCAGGAATGTCGGCATCAGCGCCACACCCGCCCCCGCAATCGCCAATTGCGCCGCCGTGGCGAATTGATCGATCAGCATCGCTGGGCCGGGCGTGGCGTTGATGCCGTTCTGGGTAAACCAGCGGGGCCAGGCCTCGGCGCGCGACGCCAGCTTTATCAGGGGTGCGCGGATCAGATCGTGCACGCAAGCAAGGCCAAGCCGGTCGCGCAGTGCAGGGCTGCATACAGGCAAGACCGTTTCGGGCATCAGTGGCACCATTTCGCCACCCGGCCACGACGGGCGACCGAAATGGATCGCCAGGTCGACACTGTCGAGATCGAAATCAAATGGCGCGAGCCGCGTCGTGAGGGTCAGCGTTATGCCAGGGTGCGCTTCGCTGAACTGCGCCAACCGCGGCGCCAGCCAGCGCGTGCCAAATGTCGGCAGCACTGCCAGATGCAGCACCCCGCCATAGGGATTGAGCTGGCAACCGATCGTTGCCGCGGACAGGATCGCCAAAGCGCGGCGCACCTGTTCGGCATAAGCCTGTCCGACCGGCGTGATCCGCACGGTCTGCTTCTCGCGAAAGAACAAGTGTTGCCCGACGACGTGTTCGAGCGCACGAATCTGCCGACTGACAGCGCTTTGTGTCAGATTGAGATCGCGCGCGGCCAGCGTGAAACTGCCCAGCCGCGCCGCCGCTTCGAACGCCTGCAAAGCGCCAATCGCTGGCAGATGCCGTCGTACGCGCAAAAGGTCATTCCATTCGGGAATGATGTCAGGCGGAACGGTCACTTGAATCCCGGTGTTTTTGCGGCATGGTCATGGCATTTCTGGTATGTTCGGGTGTGTTGACGGTCAATCAGCAAATGCCCCCGCAGCAAAGGATGAAGGCAATGGCGCGCATGTGGGTCGATGCGAACGAAATCCGCACGCGGTTTTGCGCGGCGCTCTCGGCGATGTACCGGCAGGAGGTGCCGCTTTATGCCGACCTGCTGGCGCTGGTTGAAACGGTCAACGCGCGTGCAGGTCAACCGACGCTGAATGAGCCGGAACGCCACGGCGCGATCCGTGTCGGCACCGCGCAGGAACTGGCGATGATGGCGCGTGCGTTTGCGGTGCTGGGTATGGAACCGGTCGGCTACTACGATCTCGCGTTGGCGGGGGTACCGGTACATTCCACCGCGTTTCGCCCGGTCAGCGAGGCGGCATTGGCGGCCAATCCGTTTCGCGTGTTCTGTTCGCTGCTGCGTCTGGACTTGATTGCTGACGACACGTTGCGCGCAGAAGCCGCCGAAATTCTGGCCAGGCGGGAGATTTTTCGGCCCGAAGCATGCGCTTTGATCGAGCGGGCAGAAGTGCAAGGCGGTCTGGATTCTGCCGATGCCGATGCTTTTGTGGCGGCCCTGCTCGAAACCTTCCGCTGGCACGACGAGGCCACGGTCGACAGCGCGACATATGCCCGCCTGTCGGGCGCGCATCGGCTGGTCGCCGATATCGTCGCGTTCAAAGGCCCGCATATCAACCATCTGACCCCGCGTGTGATCGACATCGATGCGGGACAAGCCGCAATGGCTGCACACGGGATCGATGCCAAAGAATGGGTCGAAGGACCGCCAGCACGCGCCGTGCCGATCCTCTTGCGGCAGACCAGTTTCAAGGCCTTGACCGAAACGGTGCGTTTTACCGATCAGACCGGTGACGCTGTGGGCCGCCACACCGCCCGGTTTGGAGAGATCGAACAGCGCGGCGCTGCACTGACGCGCAAGGGCCGCGCGCTTTATGATGGGTTGTTGGCCCAAGCCTCTGCGG
>CAIPWG010000125.1 GCA_903868655.1 uncultured Sphingomonadales bacterium | reverse complement strand
TCTTTCCCTACACGACGCTTCCGATCTGGCAAAGCCGAGCTTTTCGTAAAATCCGCGCGCTTGAAATTCGTAGGTATCAAGCCAGATCCCGGTGCAGCCGGCTTCGCGCGCGATCGTCTCGGCCTGTTGCATCAAGCTGTGGCCCAAGCCTTGGCCTCGCGCCGCTTCGGGCACGGCCAGCAGTTCGATAAACAGCCAGTCGTAGCCGATCCGACCCCACAGGCCGCCTTCGGTTTCACCCTGTGGATTGTTCAAACAGATGGCCACCGGGCGGATCTTCGGATCCCCGGCTTGTGCGATGTTGAACGCGCGCAGTGGAGCCAGGATCGCTTCGCGGACCTCGGGCGTGGGCGCATCGGACAGGACCAGGCGATACGTCAGGACTGCGTTCCCCGCGCCATCGTGCTGGCCAGCAGCCGCGTCAGCAATCCGCGCAAAGTCGGATAGTTGGCCCGCGCATACGTCGATCCGGTGCCCATCGCGTCGGCAATGCGGTGATGGGCTTTGTTCAGCGCGTGATAGGGCAGGCTTGGCAACAGGTGGTGCAACGCATGATAGCGCAGACCCACGGGCGCCCACAGCCGCGGCAGGATGCCGTCAGGCACATTGGTGCTGTCAAGGAACTGCGCTGTTACGGTCAGCGGTTCACCTTCGTTTTCCCAGCGATGCGCGACCAGGGTGCGTGCCTGGTTGAGCAGTGCCACCCCGGCGATGATGGCCATGTAAACGATCAGCGCGTACAGCGGCAAAAGACCGGTGATCGCAGTGCAAAGGATGGTCACAGCCACCAGGGAGGCGCCCAGTTCCTGCCAGAACCACTGGCGCGCAAAGGCACCTTCAGGGCGGCGGCGGCGATAATTCGGGTTCATCTGCAGGCCGGAAAACTGTTCGATCACTACCCGGCGCAGCGGTGGGATGACAATCGACAGGGGCCCAAGAATGCCGAAGCGCACGATCAAGCCGATCGGCATGAACACCGAAACAAAAAAGAACAACGGCAGCGACCACGGTTTCATCAGTGCCAGCGGCAGATATTCGGGATCTTCGGCGGTGCCATATTTGGTGCGTGTGTGGTGCTGGGTATGGATGCCTTCATACATGAACGAGGGCAGCATTGTTGGCACACCGATCAACGCATTCCACACCAGCCGAAAACCGGGCAGCCACGCATGGTTGAGGTGGGTGATTTCGTGAATGAACAAGGTTGCGCGATAAAGCGCCAAAATCGCAACGACACCGCAGGCCAAAGCGGCCCACGGCGCAGGCGCGATAATTGCACCGATCAACGCGGCATAGCCAACCGCGGCTGATCCCAGGCAATCGGGCCAATAAATCCATGGGTTGGGCCGTTGCAGATCGCGGGTCAGTTCTGCGGCTGTCCGCAAGAGATCGCGATCATCCGCCATGCCCGACAGCACGATACGCGCCCGTTTTACGGGCGGGGCCTCGGGTGACAAGGCGGTGGGCGCGATAGACACTGGCTGCACGACTCTACGTCTCCGGTTCAATACTTCTGCTCTTCGGCAGCATACCTTTGCCGCAAAAACGGCATGAACGCTGCTGCCCGCAAGGTCACGGCCAAACGCGTAAACCGCATTCAGGGCAACAAGATGGCAAGCCGTGCCATATTTTCAATCGGGACTGCGCCGGTGTGGCCCGAAACAGGGATTGGTGTTTGCCAAACCGGACTGGATCGGTCTTGAACGCACGGCCGCCACGCTTCACCTTTGGAATGGCAAGGAAACACTATACCTATGGCGCCGACTTCGCCTAACTCCGTTGAACAATGATGAACCGACTCCTTGCCTGGCTGAGCGCCCGGATGCCAACGCGCGAACGCATGGCGCGCAATCGGTGGATTGCGCCGCTGGCTGCGCGGCCTGAGCTGTGGCGTTTTACCAGGCGAACCGTGCCGCGCGGCGTGGCGATAGGCTTGTTTGTGGGCATTTTTCTGATGGTGCCGGGGTTACAGGTGATCGGCGCCGCCCTGTTGTGCATGCCGTTGCGCGCCAATATCCCTCTCGCGGCGGTTTTCACCTTTGTCGCCACGCCGCCAACAATTGTCTTCATGATCCTGCCCGGTGCTGCCGCGATTGGTAACCGATTTGGCTATCACGCCGATCTGGCAGTAATTACCGCGATGATCGAACGCGGTGCGTCGGGCGCCGAATGGCTGAAATGGATCGGTAGCGATGCGGCCCCGTCATTGGCGCTTGGCTTGACCGTATTGGCAGCCGTGATTGCAGCGCTTGGCCATGTTGTCGCGGCGCGAGTGTGGCGCTGGCGCGTGCTGGCGCGGAGGCGCAACCGTTTGTACAAGGCCTTGACCAGCACACCGCGCAAGACATCATGAGCATTCTGGAACCCCCGATGCCCGCACGCCACGATGCCTGGCGCGATATTGCGCTGGTGATCGTGGGGTTGATCGCCAGCGCAGCGCTGTTGGTATGGCTAACGGGCAATATGCTGGTTGCCGCTGCCTTCGGCGGTGGTGTGGTGGTCTTGGCAGCGATGCTTCACGGTGCGCTTGCGTTGCGCAGGCAACCGGCACCGTTGGAATTCGCTGGATCGGATTGGTCGGTCACGCATGCCGCGATCGATTATGCACCGGAAGCCGTGGCGATAACCGATCGCGCGGGCAGACTGGTTTGTGCCAATGCCCGTTTCGAAGAGTGGTTCGGGAATGCCGCTCCACCGCGTCTGCCACTGTCTGTCGGCGACGCTACACGCGCCGAAGAGGCCGGACGAGCGGCATGGCGCGATGGCATGGCCCAGGTCGGCGAAGTTGTTGCGGCCAGTGGCACTTTTGATCTGTCGGTGCAGCGTGCAGGGCGGGGTGAAGATCATCTGATCTGGCGACTGTCACCGATCGTTCGCATCGATCCGGTGGCCGACGCGGTGCGGGCGATTGCCGGAAAGCCGGGCCACGCGTTGGGCAATGAAAGCATTCAGGCGGCAGTGGTGGCGCCGGATG
>CAIPWG010000124.1 GCA_903868655.1 uncultured Sphingomonadales bacterium | reverse complement strand
GTGTCGGCGAGTTGGCTGATCTGAGGCATGGCTCTCGTCTATTCTGGCGCGGTCTGAAAATACGAGGCGCCGCAAAACTGCGGCGCACCCGAATTGCCCGATGGCGTCATGCGGCGACCCGACTTCGGGTCGCCACCGACATCACCCCGGGACAACCCGGGCCGTCATGCTCACTTGAAGATGAGCAGCGCGGCGATAACGAATGCCAGCAGGCCAAGAAGTTCGGCAGCGGCGAAACCGATGAACAAACGACCCTGCTGACCGTCGGCAGCGCCGGGGTTGCGCAATGCGCCTTCGAGGAACTTGGCAAAGACATTGCCCACGCCGATCGAGGCGAGACCCGCACCGATTGCAGCGAGGCCGGCACCGAGCAGCTTTGCAGCTTCTGCGTCCATTGTAAAAACTCCCTTCAGATAAACTGGATGAAACGGTTCAGTGAAGATTTTCTGCGTCGTTGAGATAGACGCAGGTCAACAAGGCGAAAACATAGGCTTGGATGCCCGCGACCAGTATTTCCAGCGCGCAAATCCCGACCATCAACAAAAAGCTTGGCACACCGGCAACGGCCAGCATGATCGGCCCGGCGTTACCGCCGCTGATCACAAAGCTCGACAGCACTTCGAGCAGCACGTGCCCGGCCATCATCGCCACGAAAAGTCGAAGCCCGAGCGAGAACGGCCGCACCAGAAACGAGATCAGTTCAACGAAAAAGATCGGAACGACCATCGCTGCGGGCGTACCGTGCGGCACGAACAGCGAGAAAAAGTGCAGCTTGTGCTTGGCAAAACCTACCACCAGCACGATGCCGAATGACAACAGCGACAGGACACCGGTCGCCGAAAAATGGCTGGTGAACGTGAAGGGGTGCAGACCGACCAGTCCGAGCGGGACCAGGCCGATGAAATTGGCGAACAGAATGAACATGAACAGCGAAAAAATGTACGGCACATACTTCTTGCCGTTGGGTCCAACGTTGGTCACCAGCATGGCGTCGATAAAGCCGGTGAAGCTTTCGACCGCCATTTGCCAACGACCCGGAACCAATTCACGGCGCAGCCCACCGCCGACAAACAGCACCAGGGCAACTGTCGCCAACGCCATCCACAGTGCCGAGTTGGTAAAAGCGACATTGTGTCCGGCAAGTGCCCAGTTGTTCGAACCGAACAACGGTTCGATGGCAAACTGGTGCATCGGATCGACTTTCGCCTCGGCTGCCACGCTCACGTCCCTGCTTGTTCCGTAACAAAAGATGCTCGCCAGCTTGCCAGGCGATCAAGAAAAACCGTTTGATACGGCAGACCTCAATCCCGACCCGACTGGCGGATGATATTCCTGAAGGCGACGAAAATCCCGAAAGACATCATCACCAACAACCCCCATGGCCGCGTCCCGGCAAACTGGTCTATCAGCCAGCCCAGAAACAGCCCCCCGGCCAACCCGCCCAAAAGATCCGCCAGAACCCGGTTGCCGGCGCGATAATTCGCGTCGGCTCCATCGCTGACCCGTGGTCGGGAACGGCTTTCGTCGCGTTCACGTGCAGCCTTGAGCCGCGCGTCAAGCGCCTGAAAGCGCGCACCCTTGCCATCGGGCGATTGATCGCCAGTGGGTGCCTGATCGAACTCGTCATCGTTCATGCGCCGCCTCCTGTCTCCAAGGCCACGGACCGAAATCCGTCCATGCCCCCATTGGATGCTGCGCAAGGCCGAGACAAGTCCGCCGAGAGCGCCTGCCCCCTAGACGGGGGTAACAGGTGAGTCAACCCGACCGAAGTCGGTGTCGGCGCATTTGCACAAGCTCGCACCGTCCAACAAACACATGGCGGAAACGCGTCAGCGATTCGTATGCGCAAGCGGCCAGCCACGCCGGCATTATGGGCAGCGCGGATCACGCTGGGGTGGCGTGGCACCGCGCGTTTCCCATGCGCCAGCGGGTGATTGATACTTCTCTCCGGGCACTGTGTGCGTAATCAGCATGCAACCTGTGGTCAGCGCATATTCCTCGATCGTCGCATGGGTCGCTTTTGCCTTGTCGGCATAGACCGCGCGACGTTTGATATTGATGTCTTCGACCACTTTGCGCAGTTCCGCGGTGGGTGGAGTGACAAAGCCCAGATAACCGTTCACCTGTTCACCCACCTGCCCCGCCGTTCGCGCCGCTGCATAGGCCGGATCACGCACTTGTGCAGCCGCAGTGATCGACCAAGTCAGGGACAGCGCCGACATGACGCACAACACAAAGCGGTTCTTGCCCGGGATAGCGGGCGTGGTTCCAAGCAGCATCAGAATATCTCCGCATTTTTGTTGATCGTCTGTGCGGCGTCTCCGGACAGGCGGTACAATACTTCCTGTTTGATGTTCACATTGAGTTCTATCACGATCGGCGCGTTGGGCGCCTTGACTGTGATACACCCGCCCAGACAAGGGACCAGCGCAAGCGCAATCATGACACGGCCAGAACGCCACCTCTGCTTGGCACAACCCGGCGCCGCGAGGAAAAATACTCGTCTGAGTTCTGTCATGGCTTGGTTCCGCTTGCTTGATGCTGAATGATATTGCCCGATCCGCCGGCGGGTACGCCCACCGTGACCGAACCATGATTGTGCAAGGGCCGGCCTTGCGCATCGACGAGCCCCTTGTCACGCGGATCAGGCACCATCGAAGGATCATAGAGCGACCGCAGCGTGCTGATCAGTTCGTAGAATTGAGCGCGTACATTGATATCGAAACGGATCGGCAGCTTGGCCAGTTGGCGTGTCACCAGATTGCGTTCGGCGCCCTGCCCCTGGCTGATCCCGCCAAAGCTGACCTTGGTAACGACTTCACCACCGAGATCGCCGTCCATTCCGATCGTCATGTTCTTGTAGTCAACCGAACGCAGCATCTTGAACGCGAAATTGGCCATCGGCGATAGATCGCGGTAGCTGAGCGCACCGACGTAGCTGACATTGCCGCCACGCGCACGGCTGACCAGTTGGCCGCCGACAATCCGCCCCCCGTTGACATCGAACACCAGCGGCAATTGCCCGTCAAAGGTGCCCGTGGCGGACAGGTTCGACATATTCATGTGCTGTAAAAAGCGCCCCGCCTCCAATCCATCGATCCGCAAGGTGAAACGGCGCGGTTCGACCACGCCAAAGTGCAATTCGGTCGGTTGAAGGTCAAGCGTGCCACCTTCGAATGGCCATTGCGCGCGATTAACCCGGACAACCTGGTTTTCATGCAGATCCAGATCAATGGCACCGTTGATGACTTCAATCCCCGGATTGATGCTCGCAATTTTGAGGTGCTGATGCGGCGCAGTCACCAGATGGATCAAATCCGTGAACTCGACGATCCCTGACAGGCCATCGACCTGCCCAAATGCAGCTGCAAAATCGAAATCGTCGCTGGAAAATCGACCTGTGCCGCTCACCCCGCCACCGGCTGCGTTGGCGTTCCAAGCAATCCGTGCAGAACCTTTGATTGTGCCGTTGGCGTTGGCAATCACACCTTTTGCCAGGTCTGACACATCGACCGGCTGAAACCCCGGCTTATGCGTTTTTGGGTCCGCCTCGTGAAAAGCAATGCCGGCAATGGCAAGGTCTGCGTGACCCTGCCCGCTCGAAAGATCATGGTGCGCGTGAACCTGCGCCAGTTCCTCTCCGGCATGCGCCGACACCAGGCGAAGATCGGCATTCACCGCACCCCGCTCCATAATCAGTGTCGCATCCTGCGCGCTCACCGGAAAAAACCGCACTGGATCGGTTCGGTCGGTGAGGGTAAACGTGCCTGCCGACAGCATGACCTGGCCAGCCTTGACGGCCCATTGGCCGCTTGCGGCGCCAAACTTTGCCGGCAGCGCCGCCATCACGCCATCACCGCCGGAAAATGTTCCACCCAGCGTGGTGCCCGTGCTGGTCAGCGTTGCGCTTTGCAGTCGAAATTGGTCGGCGCCCCGCGTAACATCCAACATGTTGACTGTGCTCGTGCCTGGCCAGTTCACCCGAACCGCATTGCTCCGAACCGCGATCGGCAAACCTTCCCCAACGCCATGCAGCACCACGCCGGGCAGCGCAGCCGATATCTGCACCCCAGAGGCATTCGTGCGCACCACTGCACCGCCCGTCGGGCATACCGTGATCGCGCCGCGCGCCAAATCCAGCGTTCCAAAACGCAACCGCTCAAATCTCGGCGTTGCGCACTGCCGCATGAACGCCACCCGCCCGTCCGGGGTCACGCCGCCTTCGACCGGAATGCTCAGGCCATCGATCCGCCCTTGTCCCAGCGGCCCACTCAGCGCGGCCGTCCCGGTGAAATTCAACGCGCCACTGGGCTCTTGGGTAATTGCCATGTTCGGCACTGCAAGCGCTGCACCCCGCGCGGTATAGGGCGCAATCGCCAGATGCACTTGCGTCCCGCGCAGTCCGGCTGCGTTCATGGTGCCGGTGACCATGGGCAGATCGGTTCCGCCCATCGCAAATTTGCCGAGGAGTTCGGGGCTTTTGCCTTGACCGCCGACCGCGGCCACTTGGTCGAGCCGCACCACGGCCTGGCCACCATGGCCGCCGCGCAGCTGCAACGATGGCACTGCCACACGCCAACCCGTCGCATCGACATGCGCCCCGATCGCCCCCGCCAACCGATTGCCCTGCTCCTGACGCGCCAGGCCCAAAGCGATCCGGTCAACCAATGGGGCAATTGGCGAACCTTCGGCAGTGCTGCGAAAGCGATCCATTGCATTGCGTACTGCGATGCCCCGAGCCAAGCCCGTACCCGCAACGTCACCCCGGAAATCCAGCGTCGATAAAGCCGGCCGGGCATGGACCACGCCATCCAGCCGGACATGCGCCAAGTGTAGCGCGGGCGCGACAATCCCGTTGAGATCAAGAGTAATCCGGCCCGAGAGACTGGCCTGTTCGCTGCGCCAACGCAGCCCCGCTTCACCGGCAAAGGCAGAGACCACGGCAGCGGGTCTGAAATCGATCCGCCCCGCCCCGAACCGACCGCCGATGGTCCAGTTCGATAGGCTTTCATCGCCAGCAACGGCAAGGTTGGCCTGCGCCGGGGCAATACGGGTGCCACCGCAAGCTGCGCCAAGCGTGCGCAACGGCCCTTCGATGCGCGGCCGCCCCGCTTGTGTCGTGACATGGGCAAACAGCGTGGTCTTGCGGAGGTCACACCCCTCCAACCGCGCCTGTGGCACGACAACGCCGACGGTTCCTGCGAATCCGTCTGAAAGCCGGCCTTGCCCGTCCGCAGAAAAGCCGAGCGCGCCCCAATCGCTGTCAATGATGCCGCGCGCATCAGACACCGCCAAAGTCCAGCCGGGCAAGCGAACCGGCGCGCCCGACGTTGGCGCGTACAGCAACCGGTCAAGGGCGCCGAAATGAACCCGGCCATCGCGCAAGCGTCCATAAATGCGCGGGCGCACCAATGTGATTCGGTCGATCGTCGGGGTGCCAAGGCCATAACGCAGAATGATTTCGATGCGTTCGATCGTCAGATAGGGATGTACGCGATCCCCGACCACAACCCCGCTGAGCACTTCGCGCCCCAATCCGATCGAATCGATGCGATATTGCGCGGGCAGACCCAGGCCAGCCAGTTCACGGTCGATCACATTGGCAGCGATGCGATCCCGAGCGCCCCATATCCCGCCCAGAACAAGCGCGAGTGTACCAACACCCGCCAGCGCCCAACGCCGGATACGACTGCTGCGTTGCGCGATGTTGCCATCATGCGCCAAATCGGTTCGGTCCGTCATTGTGCCCCTTCTTGCGCACATGCATGGCTTGGGCAATGTACGATCACCATGAATGATGAATCCAGCCTGTTCGCCAGGCCAGGAGCCGCGCCTCGAACCGCGCATGCCGCAAAGGCAGATCGCGTGCGCGAAGGGCATGATCCTTCTGGCCACCGCAATCGATTACGCCAACGCCTGCTCGATGGTGGTGATGATGCGTTGGCCGATCACGAAGTGATCGAATACCTGCTGATGCTGGCCATCCCTCAAAAGGATGTGAAGCCGCTGGCGCGGGTCTTGCTGCATCGGTTCGGATCATTGCCTGCGGTGTTCAACGCAGATCCGCACGCCTTGCGCCAAATCACCGGGATCAAGGACACTGCCGCCGCCGCATTGAAAATTGCGAGAATTGCCGCAAGGCGACTGGCGCAGACGACGACGGCGCAGAATTCGGTACTCTCGAGCTGGCAGGCGCTGATTGATTACCTCCATATCGACATGGCGCATCTGACCCACGAACGCGTCCGCGTGCTTTATCTCAACGTGCAGAACAGGCTGCTGCTCGATCAACTGGTCAGCGACGGTACGCTCGACGAATCCGCGATCTACACGCGCGAAATCATGGCCAAGGCGATGGAAATTGGCGCTGCCGCCTTGATCCTGGTGCACAACCATCCTTCTGGGTCGCCCCAGCCCAGCCGCGCCGATATTCAGGTCACGCAAAAGATCATCGACGCCGGACGCCATCTTGGTATCGCTGTGCACGACCACGTGATTATCGGGCGCGAAGGGCATGTCTCACTGAAGGCCAAGGGTCTGATCTAGGCGGCGTAGTACTTGCCATCGGGCGCACCACCCCGTAGCGGCTGGCGAAACTGTTACAGCCGGAGTGTCGCCATGGTTCCTCGTTATGCCCGCCCGCAAATGACCGCGATCTGGGATGCCGAAGCGCGCTATCGCATCTGGTTTGAAATCGAGGCGCATGCTACCGACAAACTGGCCGAGCTTGGCGTGGTACCTCACAGTGCCGCCAAAGCGCTGTGGGATTGGTGGGCGACCAATCCCACGATCGATGTCGCCGCGATCGACGCCATCGAAGCAGTGACCAAGCACGACGTAATCGCGTTTCTTGATTGGGTGGCGGCACAAGTCGGCCCAGAAGCGCGGTTCATGCATCAGGGCATGACCAGTTCGGATGTGCTCGACACCACGCTGAGCGTGCAATTGGCACGCGCCGCCGATCTGCTGATCGCCGATGTCGATGCGCTGCTTGCTGCGCTCAAGCGCCGCGCGCTGGAACACAAGTATACGCCGACAATCGGCCGCAGCCACGGCATCCATGCAGAGCCGACCACGTTCGGCAAGAAACTGGCCGAAGCGTACGCAGAATTTACCCGCAACCGCGCGCGGCTGGTCGCAGCCCGCGCCGAAATCGCCACATGTGCGATCTCGGGCGCAGTTGGCACTTTCGCCAATATTGACCCGTCAGTCGAAGAACATGTTGCCGATGCTCTGGGGCTGGCCATAGAGCCCGTTTCGACCCAGGTGATACCGCGCGATCGTCACGCGATGTTCTTTGCCACGCTCGGCGTCGTGGCCAGTTCGATCGAGCGGCTGGCAGTCGAAGTGCGCCATTTGCAGCGCACCGAAGTGCTGGAGGCCGAAGAATATTTCTCGCCCGGCCAAAAGGGTTCGTCGGCCATGCCGCACAAACGCAACCCGGTACTGACTGAAAATCTGACCGGGCTCGCCCGCGTGGTGCGCAGTGCGGTCACCCCGGCGCTGGAAAACGTTGCCTTGTGGCACGAACGCGACATTTCGCATTCGTCGGTCGAACGCTTCATTGGTCCCGACGCGACAATCACACTCGATTTCGCACTGGGCCGCCTGACTTCGGTGGTCGACAAGCTGCTGGTCTATCCCGACCGCATGCAGAAGAATCTCGATCGAATGGGTGGCCTGGTTCATTCGCAACGCGTGCTGCTGGCGCTGACTCAGGCCGGACTGACGCGCGATGATTCGTACCGCCTGGTACAACGCAACGCGATGAAAGTCTGGCAGTCGGATGGCGCATTGTCGCTGCTCGAACTGCTGAAAGCCGATCCCGAAGTCAGCGCGGCACTTACCCCGGATCAAATCGAGGACAAGTTCAATCTCGATTACCATTTCAAGGGGATCGACACGACTTTCGCCCGCGTCTTCGGGGAATGACCGAAAACCGACCTTCACAAAGGCCTGCGATGCGGTACGGTCACCGACTACATTGTCTGTCCCGCAAAGGATCGCCATGCGTGCGCTGAAATCCGGTTTCTGGGTCCTGATCGTGGTGGCCTTGTTTGCGTTTACTTACGCCAATCCGGAACCGGTTGCGGTGCATATCTGGCCGGGTCTGATCTGGGAGACCAAGGCGCCCGCCTTGGTTATCGGATCACTGTTGATCGGATTTGTACCCACATCGCTGATGTTGCGCGCCACGCGCTGGCGCATGGCGCGACGGATCGCCACACTCGAAGCCACCCTGACCGCACAAGCCCATGCGTTGACTCATTCCGCCAGCGGGCCCAGCACCGGTGCAGATCCCTTCGACAGCAAGGACAAGGCAGACCTGTGAGCAATCCGATCTATCTGGCACTCGACGTGCCCCGGCTCGACAGCGCTCTGGTGCTGGCGCAAAAAGTGCGCAGCCACATCGGCGGAGTCAAACTTGGCCTCGAATTTTTTTGCGCGCATGGCCATCATGGCGTTCACGAACTGTCCAAGCTTGGCTTGCCGATTTTTCTCGATCTGAAACTGCACGACATTCCCAACACGGTTGCCGCCGCGATGCAGGCCATTCACGTACTGCAACCCGCCATCGTGACAATCCATGCTGCCGGCGGGCGCGCAATGATGGAAGACGCGAAGGCCGCCGCTGGCGAGAACACCCGCGTTGTCGCGGTAACCGTTCTGACCAGCCTCGATGATGCCGATCTGGCGCGCACCGGGATAGGCGGATCATCGCACGATCAGGTACTCCGTCTTGCCGGACTGGCGCAAGAAGCCGGCCTCGACGGGATTGTATGCTCGGGGCACGAAGTTGGTGCGGTACACAAGCAGTGGAAAAACGGGTACCTGGTCGTGCCCGGTCTGCGCCCGGCTGCCCACGGCGCCACGGAAGACCAAAAGCGCAGGTCACGCCGCGTGCCGCACGCGATGCCGGGGCCAGCGTCTTGGTGATCGGTCGCCCGATCAGCCGTGCCGAAGATCCCGCAGC
>CAIPWG010000123.1 GCA_903868655.1 uncultured Sphingomonadales bacterium | reverse complement strand
TTACCTGACTTTGACCCGACGGGTGAAAAAGCCGCGTCCTATCCCGATATTTCGATCGGCGACCACATGTGGTCAATGGCGTTGCAGACATATCGTTATCTGCGCGACAAAGTGGCGGCCGGTGAACTGGAATTGCCCGAAAATGCCCGCGCGACCAACACCTTTGGCCAGTTCAGGGCATTGACCGAGACCGATTGACCAGCCTCAAGCCGGTTTCATCAGATCGGCAATCCACGGAAGCTGTGCCAGCAAGGGGTTCATCGTATCCACCAGCAGCACTTCGCGTGCCAGTTCCGCAGTTTGTGCTGCCAGATTGCCCAGTTCGCTGCTGCGGCCGACGACTTGTACGCGGCGCGAAAAGCGGCCTCGCGGCAGGGGTTCGATGCGCAAGTGATCCAGTAGCCCGGGCATCGCCGCCAGGCACAGCGCGCTTGTAATGCTCCAGCCGATGCCCAACGCCACCGAAGTCAATTGCTGGTGAATGATATCGACTTCGATCACATTGGGCAGGCGCAGTTTCATCCGGGTCAACTGGCTTTCAATCCGCTGCCCCATGCCGTGATCCAGCGAATAGCGGATGAATGGCAGGCGTTCGGCAGCTTCGGTGGGGTCGGCGGTGCCCGCATAATCGCGCGGAAAAATCAGCACGAATGGATCATCCATGACATCGTGGTGTTCGGTGCCGGGATGTTTTTCGAGCGTGTTGCTGCCGGTTACCAACATGTCCACGCGCCGCGCGAGGAAATCCTGTTGTTGCACCAGCGAAATGCCTGCGCGGATGCGCCAGCGGCCGACCCGCATGCCGAACCGGCGCAAAACCGGCGCGGTCAGCAACGTGGCAAAGGTTTCGGACATCGCCAATGTGATTTGATCGACTGGCAGATTTGCGCCCTCGCGCACGTCGTCGATCACCGATCGTGCCGTGGTCAGCAACCGCCGCGCCCGCTCGTATAGCGCGCGTCCCGCCGGCGTCAGGCCGAGCGGGCGCAGCGAACGGTCGAACAGAGCAGTGCCAAGGCCAGCCTCAAGCCTGGTGATCGTTTGCGAAACCGCTGATTGGGTGATCCGCAGCTGCGTCGCGCTTGCCGTCATCCCGCCAAGCTCGACCGTTACGACAAACACTTCCAGCGCGTGCAGATCGAATTCCGCCGGCAGACGCAGCATTCATGCCCCCTACATCATGTCACCTTAAGCTTTGTATCATTCATTCTTATTCACTGCCAAGGGAATTCCCGCGCGTCGGCTGCGCCTTTAAGCAGGACGGGACCATACAGGCATGGATTGCCGGGGGAGGCATACCGATCATGACCAAGACCACCACCCTAGTTGCAGCCGATTTGCTGCGGCCGGATTTCGTGTTGCTGGTTACATGCCAGGATCGCAAAGGGCTGGTGGCGGCGATCGCGGGTTCGATTGCGGCACAAGATTGCAATATCATTCACAATGCGCAGTTCGGCGATGCCGGGACCGGGCGTTTTTTTATGCGGGTCGCGTTCAAAGGCCCCGAGGGACTGACACGCGAGAAATTCTCCGAGGCGTTTTTGTCGGTCGCCTCGGCCTACGCGCTGGAATGGCAAGTGCATGACTTGCGTGTGAAACTGCGCGCGCTGGTGATGGTCAGCAAGGGCGGACATTGCCTGAATGATCTGCTGTATCGCACGGCGACCGGCTTTTTGCCGATGGAAGTGACCAGCGTGGTGTCAAACCACCAGACTTGGCAACGCCGTGTCGAACACGAAGGCATTCCGTATTTTCATATGCCGATCACGCCCGAAACGAAGGCCGAACAGGAAGCGCGGCTCTTGGCCATGATCGATGAACAGAACGTCGATCTGATTATCCTTGCCCGGTACATGCAGGTGCTGTCTGATGCGACGTGCCGTAAACTGGAAGGCCGCGTGATCAACATTCACCATTCCTCGCTTCCTGCATTCAAGGGCGCGATGCCTTATCACCGCGCGTGGGAACGCGGGGTAAAACTGGTGGGGGCAACCGGGCACTACGTGACTGCCGACCTCGACGAAGGCCCGATTATTGCGCAAGATGTTTCGGTGGTCGATCATGCTGACACGATCGATGATCTGATCGCGCAAGGGCAGGAAACCGAAAGCCGTGTGCTGACCCGTGCGGTAAAAGCGCATTGCGAACATCGCGTGATGCTCAACGGATCACGCACGGTGGTGTTCAAGTGAGCGAAGAGCAGCTGTACGCCGATCTGGCAGAGCTGGGCATCAGCCACTCTGGGTTGGAACACGAAGCGGTGTTCACGGTCGAAGAGAGCGAAGCGATCCATGCCGCGTTGCCCGGTGCGCACACCAAGAACCTGTTTCTCAAAGACAGCGGCGGCGCTTATTTTCTGGCTACCGTCGATCATGCCGTGAGAGTCGATTTGAAAGCGCT
>CAIPWG010000122.1 GCA_903868655.1 uncultured Sphingomonadales bacterium | reverse complement strand
CCTTTGGCCGGCAGTTCGATCATCGCGCGCTGGTTCATGCCCAGTGCGATCATCGTCTCGCGCAGCTTCTGTTCACCCAGCTTGTCGGCAACTTGCGCGGTCACGATGTTCGACGAATGGATCAACGCCTCGGGCACGTTCAGCGACGCGCCGAAATGGTGCGTGTCGTGAATGGTATAGTGATCGACTTTCAGGTCTTCGGCAGGGTAGCGGACCGCCATGTCGGTCACCACGCCCGCATCGATCGCCGAGGCCACGGTGAACGGTTTGAAAGTCGATCCCAGTTCGTAGACTTCATTGGTGGCGCGGTTCTTGATGCGGTCGTTATCAGCACGATCGCTGCGGTTGGGATCGAAACTGGGCAGCGACGCCAAGGCGATGATTTCCCCGGTATCGACATCGAGCACGATGCCCGCAGCACCTTTGGCATGGGTTTCGAGCATTTCGTGCGCCAGCTCGTCTTCCATCGCGCCTTGCGCGCGTGAATCGATCGACAAGGCCACGGGTTGGCCTCGATGCGCCGGATCGGTCAGCCGCCTGTCGAGAAATTCCTCCATCCCCAAACGGCCATGACCATCGGCATCGACAAAGCCGAGCACATGCGAAGCCAACGTGCCTTGCGGATAAAACCGCTGCACTTCGCGGGGAAATTCCAACGCGGGTTCACCCAGCGCAAAAACCTTGTTGGCTTCTTCGGGCAATACGCGACGACGCAGATACGTCGGTTTTCCCGCTTTCAACTTGTCGCGCAGATCTTCGTAATCTTCGGCGGGAAATATCTGCACCAGCGCATGCGCAACTTCCTCGGGCGTCTTGACCAGCGGCAGCCCCTTCACGCCCAGCGCCTTGGGATTGAACCACAGCGAATAGGATGGAAAGGCGCGCGCCAGCGGCACCCCGTTGCGATCGGTGATTTCTGCGCGAGGGGGCACCAGCGCGTCCGCCGCCGCACCGTGTTCCAGGCTTTGCGTGGAAAAGCCCAGTTGGCCAATCCGCACAAATGCGGTCAGCGTGAAGAACACGAAGCCGAGTATCACCAACAGCAGCCGCCGCTTCGCAGTCAGCAGCGAACGCGCGCGCAAATTGGCATAGTGCAACCGCCCGGTTGTCGTGACACCCGCGATCGCCCTGCGCGAGGCTGTACGAACAAGGACCGGGGTCGGGCTGCTGGCGTTCACTTGATCGCCTTTGCATCCTTCAGAGCCAGCTTGATCGGCATGGCTCCCGACTTTTTGCCCATGGCGCTGTGGCCATGCGTTTCGGCTGCGCTGGCCAGATGCGCCTTGGTCTTGACGGATTTGGTGGTGGCAACTTTTGCGGCTTTGTGCACTGCGGGCTTGACGCTTGCCGATCGCGCGCCGGCACCAGGATGCACGGTTCCCAAACGGTCGCCCAGTCCCGCCAGACCAACGCTGGCAACCGCGCGCACAAGTTTCGCACCGTGCCCGGTAGCAGGCGCATCGTCGCCGGAATCGCCGGCTTTGGCGGGCGTCATGACCGCGCGATCTGTGGCACCACCGCCCTCACCCATCGTTTTGCCGGTGATCGGCGAAACCATGGCGGGGAATTCCGGTGCCGGTGCGTCGGCGCTGGCCACACGTACCGGAGCGGGCGCATCCGGTTCGGCCGGCTTTGCATACGAAGCCAACTGGCGTTCGGTGTCGAGGTATTGCGATGCGGTGGGGGCGACATAGCCAAATTCGACATCGTTCCACGCCTTCAACTGCTGCTGGTTGGCGCGTGTTTCAAATTCGGTTTCCAGATACATCGTCTCTTGCTTGAGCGCGATGATGCGGGCCTGTGACTGGTGCACCTGGCTCCGCAGCGCATTCACGCGAAACGCCAGAACCATGACCAGCGCGGCACAGACCACCAGCGTGGCGATCCATCCCATCGAGCGCAAACGTCGGGCGGTGACGATCATGCGACAAGATCCCTTTGATTGCGCGCCGGAGCATCGCTGCGGATGGCCCATCGCAAAGTTGCCGAGCGCGCACGCGGGTTGCGCGCAATTTCTGCCTCGCCTGGCCGGATCGCCGGCGACGGCTTGCCAAACACCGGCGCGGCCTTGTGCGTCGGTTCGGGCAAGTGGCGCGATCCGGCAGGCACCATGCCCGACGCCTCGCGCAGGAATTGCTTGACCATGCGATCTTCCAAACTGTGGAATGTCACGACCGCCAACCGCCCGCCGGGCGCCAGCACGGCTTCGGCCGCAGCAAGACCGGCAGCCAATTCGTCCAGTTCGCCGTTGATGTGGATGCGCACAGCCTGAAAACTGCGCGTGGCCGGGTCTTTGGGCATACCCGGATGCCAGCCAAGCGAACGACGCACGATATCCGCAAACTGGCGCGTGGTGATCAACGGGCGTGCTGCCACAACCGCGCGGGCAATGCGCCGCGACTGGCGTTCTTCGCCATAACGGAACAGCACATCGGCGATATCCGCCTCGGCCGCGGTGTTCAGAAAATCGGCTGCACTTGGCCCATCGCGTCCCATCCGCATGTCGAGCGGACCATCGGTGGAAAAGGCAAATCCGCGATCGGGCTGATCAAGTTGCATCGAGCTGACACCGATGTCGAACACCACGCCATCAAGCCCGGACACCCCGGCATCGCGCAGCGTTTCGGCCAGTTCGGAAAACCGGCGGTGATGCAGAATCAGCAACGGATCGGCACCGCCCGCCTCAACGCTGGCGCGCCCGATCGCAATTGCGTCAGGATCGCGATCAAAACCGTGGACGCGTGCGCCTGCCATGATCAATGCGCGGCTATAGCCGCCAGCGCCAAACGTACCGTCAGCCATGACCGTTCCTGCGGCCGGCGCGAGTGCGGCCAGCACTTCATCAAGCAGCACGGGAATGTGGGGCGCGGTCATTTGCGACGCCCCCGTCCGGAACCCTCGGCAATCAGCGCGCGGCAGGTCGCTTTGGCACTGTCCCAGCCGGCGCCCATCGTGAACAAGACATCGGGCGCCCAAATCGTGAAATGGCTGCCGCCGCCGTGGAAATACAGCGCATCACCAATTTGTGCCTGTTCACCCAGGTGCTCGGGCAGGATGAACCGCCCCGAATCGTCGAATCGGGTGCGCAAAAAGCCATAGAGCTGAGCAGCGCGCTCATCGGGATCGAACGGTTCGCCACGTTCAAGCGCAACGCGTTCTTCATGCAGGATCTGCTCGCCGAAAGCATTGGCGCGCGACAAGCCGAAACCGACCAGACAGGGCAATTTGGCGTGCAGATCGAGGCACAGAATCTGGGCATTGTCGGACGCAGCCTG
>CAIPWG010000121.1 GCA_903868655.1 uncultured Sphingomonadales bacterium | reverse complement strand
TGATCGGCGCATTTGCCTTGTCCAACAACATGGTGATCATCGCGCTGGGCTTGTCTGTCGGGGCGATGTTCGTGCGCTCCATAACGCTGATGCTGGTGCGGCAGGGCACCTTGGCGCAATATCGTTATCTGGAACACGGCGCGTTCTGGGCGATTATCGCGCTGGGCTGCATCATGCTGGTATCGGCGCGCGTCGCGGTTCCCGAAACCGTGACAGGGCTGATCGGCGCGGTGCTGATCGCCCTGTCACTTCATGCTTCGCGTGCGCAATCAATGCCGGATCAGATAATCGAACGCTGACAACGCCGCCTTGCTTCCTTCGCCCATCGCGATCACGATCTGTTTGTAAGGCACAGTGGTCACATCACCAGCAGCGAACACGCCGTGGACATTGGTTTCGCCGCGCGCGTCAATCTCGATCTCGCCGCGATTGCTCAGCGCAACCGAGCCTTTGAGCCACTCCGTGTTGGGGACCAGCCCAATCTGCACAAAAATGCATTCAAGCGTGACGGTGTAATCCTCTCCCGTGTTGCGATCGCGATAGACAAGACCTGTCACTTTGTTGCCATCGCCCAGCACTTCACCGGTCAGGGCCGAAACCACGATGGTGACATTGGGCAGACTGCGCAGCTTGTTCTGCAGCACTGCATCCGCGCGCAACACGCTGTCATATTCAAAAAGGGTAACATGCGCGACGATTCCGGCCAGATCGATCGCAGCTTCGACGCCCGAATTGCCGCCACCAATCACCGCTACGCGCTTGCCCTTGTACAACGGTCCATCACAATGCGGGCAATACGCCACGCCTTTGTTGCGATAGAGCTCTTCACCCGGCACGCCCATCTGGCGCCAGCGCGCGCCGGTTGACAGGATTACGGTCTTGGCGCGCAGGCTGGCGCCATTTTCCAGTTCGATCGTAGTCAGCCCGTCGCCATTGGCAGGCTTGAGCGCCACGGCCTTTTGCACATTCATCACGTCAACCGCATAGTCTTTCACATGCTGTTCGAGATGCGCCACCAGCTTGGGCCCTTCGGTGTGCGGTACCGAGATGAAATTTTCGATGCCCATTGTATCAAGCACCTGCCCGCCGAAGCGTTCGGCCACGACACCGGTGCGGATGCCCTTGCGCGCGGCATAAATCGCTGCTGCGGCACCAGCTGGCCCACCACCGACCACCAACACGTCAAACGGTTCTTTCGCAGCGATCTTTTCAGCCGCGCGCGCAACCGAACCGGTATCGAGCTTGGCGACGATCTGCGCCAGATCCATGCGGCCCTGCCCAAACATTTCGCCATTCAGGAATACGGTCGGTACTGCCATGATCTGGCGGCGCTCGACTTCATCCTGAAACAACGCGCCATCAATCGCGACGTGGGTGGCGTTGGGGTTCAGCGCGGCCAGCATATTGAGCGCCTGCACCACGTCAGGGCAATTCTGGCACGACAATGAAAAGAACGTTTCGAAATGCAGCGGCCCATCGAGCGCCCGCGCCTGATCGAGCAGATCGGCATCTTCCTTGGGCGGGTGGCCGCCAACATGAAGCAGCGCCAGGATCAGCGAAGTGAATTCGTGGCCAAGCGGCAGACCGGCAAACACCGCTTCGGCGCGACCTTCGTCGGCGCGAATGGCAAAGCTGGGGCGACGCGCATCGCTGCCGTCAAACCGCGCGCTGATCTTGTCCGACAACACCGCAATCTCTTCGACCAGCGCGCGTGTGTCAGCGGATTTGGCATCGTCGCCAAGGCTCGCGACCAGCTCGATCGGACGACGCAGATTGCCAAGATAGGCCTTGAGCTGGGCAGTGGTGGCGGCATCGAGCATGGGCATGGCGTTCACTCTGTCAATGAAAGGGGCGCAAAGGTAAGAGCGCGAACGACAGGGCGCCGCGCGGAAATTGGGTG
>CAIPWG010000120.1 GCA_903868655.1 uncultured Sphingomonadales bacterium | reverse complement strand
GTCGATCGACCTGTGCCGCCTGGGCATTCGGCGCGCGCACCATCGCGGCCAGCAGCGCGGCTTCCTGGTGATGCCGTTCGGCGTGCGGACTCATGATGAACTGGGGGTCGAAAAGATTGCCGGGCAAGCGCATAGCGCGCCCGCCAATTTTGACCCCCGCAGGATAATGCTCCGTGCCACCGTGCTGTCGCTGGTGTCTTTCGTCCTCTATTATCAGAACTACGTGCACCACTGGGTCACGATCGAAGATATCGACGTTGCACCATGGTTGGGGCTGGTGAAGTAACGCCCTCCACGGTGTGAAGGGCTGTCGGCCCTTTTACACCCCTTCGAGAGCGTAACCAGCCGAACGTACGGTCCGTACCGGGTCGGTCGCACCAGGAATAGCGATAGCCTGACGCAGGCGACGGATATGCACATCGACTGTGCGCAGTTCGATATCGCTGCCACTGCCCCAGACGGCATCGAGCAGTTGGCCGCGCGAAAAGACGCGTCCCGGATGTTCCATGAAATGGCGCAGCAGGCGGAATTCGGTGGGGCCGATCTTGACCTGTTCGCCCTGGCGCGTCACCCGGTGCGCAGTTGGGTCCAGCGCGAGATCGCCGACGGTGATCGTTTCTCCGGCCAGTGCGGGGCGCACGCGGCGCAACACGGCACCGACGCGCGCGATCAGTTCGCGGGGAGAAAACGGCTTGGTTACATAGTCGTCCGCACCGATCTCCAGCCCGCGCACGCGATCGTCTTCGTCGCTACGAGCGGTCAGCATGATGATCGGCACATGCGCAGTGGCCTTTTGTCGGCGCAGGCGGCGGCACACCTCAATTCCGCTGGTGCCACCTATCATCCAATCGAGCAGAACAAGATCGGGCGTGTCTTCGGCCGCGAGCAGCAAAGCTTCGTCACCATCGTCGGTTGTGCGCACGTGGTAGCCTTCACCACGGAACCGGTACTCGACCAGTTCGGCCAGAGCGGTGTCATCCTCGACCAGAAGCAGCTTCGGCGCGGACATCGGCGTTTCCCTTCGACCAGAGGCAATATGCCCCGATACACGTCGGCAGACACGACGAATGTTACGGTGTCATGACGAAGCTTCAGGCGGGCGGCGTAACATCTTCGCGTTCGGGCAGATATGTCCCGGTTGCGGCAAAGTGGACCATTTCGGCAATGTTTGTGGCATGATCGCCAATTCGTTCGATATTGCGCGCGACAAACATCAGCTGCGCGACGCTGCTGATCGTGGCTGGATTTTCAACCATATATGACACAAAGTTGCGAAACACGCTGTCGTAAAAGGCATCAACTTTGGCGTCGCGCTGCACGATTTCGGCGGCGGCCACCGGATCGCGCGCGGCATAGGCGGTCAATACATCATGGACCATATCGCCCGCCATTTCGTTCATCATCGGCAGCAGGGTCAGTGGTTCAAACCGCTTGCGCCCTTCGATATGCCCGACGCGTTTGGCGATGTTTTTCGCATAGTCGCCGATCCGTTCAATCACACCGGCGATTTTGAGCGCGGCGATCACTTCGCGCAGATCGTCGGCCATCGGCGCGCGCAAGGCCAGCACGCGTACGGACAGCCGGTCGACTTCGCTTTCCAGCAGGTCGATACGACGGTCGCGCGCAATCACTGCGGCGGCCAGGTCCTCGTCGCCGCTGACCAGCGCATCCATCGCTTCTGAAATTGACAGTTCGGCCAGGCCGCCCATTTCGGCAATCAGGCCACGCAGCCGGGTCATGTCTTCGTCGAAAGCTTTGACAGTGTGTTCAGCGACCATTGGGTCATCGATCCCTAGCGCGGAGGTAAGATGAAAACGTTGCGGTGTTTTGACTGGTTTGGAAAGACGGTCGATCGGTTTGCCGGCCTCCGTGCGGGGCAATCCGCCTGAAAGCTGTTGGTAAGCCGGGGTCAGGCGTTGGCCCGATCGGGCAGGGTGACGCTGTTGGAAGGGGTGACCAGTCCGATGCGGATCGTAACCGTCGTGCCGATGCCCAAGCGGCTGGTAATATCCAGCCGACCACGATGGCGTTCGACGATATGTTTGACGATGGCCAGGCCCAGCCCGGTTCCCCCAGCGGCGCGGCTGCGACCCGGGTCTGTGCGATAGAACCGACGGGTCAGATGAGGGATGTGATCGGGGTGGATGCCTTCGCCGTGATCGGTGACGCTCAGCACGGCTTCGTTGCCCACTTGCACCACGCGCAGTTCCACAGCGCGCGAGGCGTCTGAATATTTCATCGAATTGTCGACCAGATTACGGATAACCTGATCCAGCTGTTGTCTATCGCCCTGAACAATCGCGTCCTGTGTTTCGATCAGGATACGGTGATCGCCAGCGGTTGCGGCCACTTCGCCGCCGATCGATTCGGCCATTTGGCCCAGATCAATGTGATCGCGTGGCAGGTCGTGTTTTTCAGCCTCGATCCGGGAAAGCGACATCAGATCTTCGACCAGATGCTGCAAGCGTTTGGATTCGCGCAAGACCGTGGCGTGAAACCGTGCCGTCGTCGTCGCATCGATCCGTGCATCAGGGTCTGCCAGCGTCTCGATATAGCCGATGATCGAGGCAAGCGGCGTGCGCAGTTCGTGGCTGGCATTGGCCACGAAATCGGTATGTGCGCGGCTGATATCGGCCTCGGCGGTGCGATCGACCAGGTCGATGAGGGATAATCGGTCATCAATGGCCACCCGTCGCACTTGCCATATGCTGCGCGGGCCGGTCAAACCCCGCACGGTCACGCTGCCTTCGCGCATGTCGAGCAAAGTGATCGCTTCGGGATGGCGCAGTGCAACACGCGCGTCCTGGCCGACAATATGACGTCCCATTTCTTCGCGCGCAGCGGCATTGGCGGCGGCAATGCGTTGGCCGTCGAGCATCAGGACTGGCACGCCGAAGGGTTCGATCAGATCGACCATCGCCTGACGCGACAACGCCGGTTCTTCGGCAACGCGGACTTCGATGCGGGGCTCGGGGAGCGAAAGCCACAAAGTGCCAACCCATGCCACGAGCACGATTGCGCTGATCAGCCAGCCAGCACCCGCAACAATCATACCGCATGACACCACAACGGCTATGCCGGTGCCTGTCAAAGGCAGGTCGCTTAACGTCAGGCGTGAAGGTCCGGGTTGGCTGGCCATTGGTCCGCGATCATTACTCATGGGGAGCCAAGATTACCAAGACTACGTTACCATATCGAGGCATGCCGCTCACAAGCCTGTGCGCAAGCCTATGGCAAGGCAGATTATTGCCACCATCAACGCACCGCTGGACACCACGCCCCACGATACCAGCGAGACTTTGTCGAGATCGTCGCGGTGAATCTGACGGTGGTCACGGATCATGCCGTATATCGCGATCATGGCTGCCAAGGCTGCGCTGGCGATAAATCCATGCGCGGTTATGACATTTTGCAAATCCATGGTGCGTGCCGTTGTTACCAACTTCAAAAAGATGGTGACCCCTACGGGAATCGAACCCGTGCTTCAGCCGTGAAAGGGCCGCGTCCTAACCGCTAGACGAAGGGGCCATGATGGCGTGCCAGGGCGAAGGCCACTGTCTTAACCGATCCGGGGACTGGATAGACAGATGGTGACCCCTACGGGAATCGAACCCGTGTTTCAGCCGTGAAAGTGCCGCGTCCTAACCGCTAGACGAAGGGGCCAAAGGGCGTAGCGCCGCTGGGCAGGTTCGCGCCTCTATTGGCTCTGTTCCGGCGCGTCAACCCCAATTTGACAGTCATTGTC
>CAIPWG010000119.1 GCA_903868655.1 uncultured Sphingomonadales bacterium | reverse complement strand
CGGCATGGGCAATGGTCATGTCCAAGCGCGCCTGGGCTTGTGCAAACAGGCCGATCAGGCGCCGACAATAGTGATCCTGCGCGGCCGGACCGATGCCACCAATCAAACCGATCTGCATTGCCGCCGCCTTACGCTTTGTCTGACTGCGCAGCGAATGCTGCCGTGATGACGCCTTCCGCTGCTGTCGCATCGACGATCGTGCGATGCAGGGCTGCGGCGGTGTCTTGCAGCAATTGCGCGCTCAGCGGGCGCTCGGCATTGATGAAACGGCGGATGGCGCGTTCATCGATATCCAGCCTGCGCGAAGCAGCGGCGGTGCCGCCCAAAACCTGCACGCAATGGGCAAAATGATCGCGCAAAGCTTGCGTATCGAAAGAGTCGGTCATGGCTATCGCTTTTGCTGTTGTGTCATTTGGGATCGAGAGCGCCTGTGCCAAGCCACGCATGGCGTCAATCCCCCGCTACACCCTTGCAAGCCTCAGGCACCGATGTCGCCGGTCACGTCGACCAATTCAACCACTTCGAAACGAAAGCTGGCCCAGCCGCGCATCCGTGCTGCGTCTTGTGTTGCGGCGCGCTTTTTCCGCGCTTCGCCAAGCGATCGCGTATGGCCCCAAAATACTTCGGTCTTGCCATTGGCCAGTTCGGCAACGATCCGCCAATAATGGGTAAAGCTGTCGGTGGTGGGGCCGATCGTCTTGATATAACCATCTGGCAGTGTTGCCCGCAAAAGCCGGGGTTTCTTGCGCATCGCCGCACCTGCTTGATGACTGACCCTTTGGCTTTTACGCTTTGGCCAGCCTCGTGAAAAGGCCCAGAGCCGCATCTTCGCTCACGACTTCGGCATATTTGGCCTGAAGATCAAACAGGTTGGCCTCATGCGGCCCGGGGTGGCGATCTCCACAGGCATCGCGCACGACGAATGGAATGAAACCATTTTGGCAGGCATCAAGTGCTGTCGCGCGGACACAGCCCGAGGTGGAGGTGCCGCATATTACCAACGTATCGATTTCAAGCGCAGTCAAGGTGGCGGCGAGGTGCGTGCCGAAAAACGCACTGGCATAGCGCTTGGTGATAACCAGATCGTGCGGCTGCGGCGCCAGTCTTGCCGGAAAAGCGCCCAGCGGATTGCCGCGTTCGAAACATTTCAACGCGGGCACCTTGCGGAAAAAAACGCCGCCATCGGCACCACCCGGTGCATATTCGACATTGGTGAAAAGAACGGGAAACCCGCAAGACCGCATCGCTGCAGTTAATCGGATGGCCGATTCCAGTGCGGCTTCGATGCCGGCGTACAGCGGCGAGCCCGGCACCAGATAGGCATCGACCATGTCGACGACAATCAGCGCCGGGCGTTGTCCAAACGCCAGATGGCCGTCGAACGCGCCAGCATAGTTGGCTGTCAGGTCCGGCTGATCCTGCATCAAATCACGCCTTGTGCGGTCAATTGATCGAGCTGTGTGGCAGTCAGGCCGAGCAGCTCGCCATAGATTTCCGCGTTGTGCTGACCGACGACCGAGGGTGCCGGGCGGCGCACGCTGCCCGGTGTCGCCGACAATTTGGGAAACACGCTTTGCATCTTGAGCGGCCCAAACCGCTCGGTTTCGACTTCGATGATCGCTTCGCGCGCCTTGAAGTGCGGGTCGCTGATCATGTCGGGCGCACGGTAGACACGGCCGGCAGGAACCGAAAACTCGGTCATCAGCGCTTCGACCTCGTCCACGGTAAGCGTGCAGGTCCAGGCGTTGATCAATGCGTCGATTTCATTCTGGTTTTCGCCCCGTGCGATATGCGTCGCAAACCGGGCATCGTGGCCCAGTTCCGGCTGGCCCATTGCTGCAGCCAGACGCTGCCACAGCGAGTCTTTGTTTGCCCCGATCATGAATTCGCCATCTTTGCACATATAGACGTTGGACGGCGCGATACCCTTCAGGATCGATCCCGATCGTTCGCGGATCACGCCCGAACGGTCATATTCGGTCACCAGTCCTTCCATGACTTGCAAGACGCTTTCATAAAGCGCCGCGTCAATCACTTGTCCGTGCCCGGTGCGTTCCCGTGCGTGCAAAGCCGCGAGCACGCCCATGCAGCCATTACGTGGCGGTCAACGTGTCGCCGATGGAGACACCCATGCGGCTTGGCGGCCGGTCCGGTTCGCCGACGATATATCGCCAGCCGCCCATTGCCTCGCCAATCCCGCCAAACCCGGCGCGCGTGGCATAAGGCCCGGTCTGCCCATAGCCGGACATCCGCGCAATGATCAGCCCGGGCTGCTCGGCCAACAGCGTTTCCGGCCCAAGCCCCCATTTTTCCATTGTGCCGGGTTTGAAATTCTCGATCAGCACATCGGCATTGGCGATCAGCTTGCGCACGAGCGCCTGCCCCTCGGGCACCCGCAAGTTGGCGCTTACCGAACGCTTGTTGCGCGCGATCACTTCCCAGTGGACTTTGTCGTCGCCCTGACCCCATTCGCGCATGGGGTCCCCGGTCACGGGTGGTTCGACTTTGATCACGTCGGCGCCCATGTCGCCCAGCAATTGGCCGCAAAACGGGCCAGCCAAAAGCTGGCCCAGTTCGACCACCCGGATGTCGTGCAATGCTCCAGTTGTCACGGCTTACTCCGCTGCCTCAAGATGCGGCCATTCCGGCTGAACCGGGGCAGGCAGTCCGGTTTCAGCCTCACACGCCGCGCGCAAGGCTTCAATGCCCGGGCCATAATTGAACAACGGCAAAGCGCCACGATCGGTTTTGACTTGCGCACGCAAGGCTGCGGTGGCGTCGACATCGACGGTGCCCTGATCATCGGCCACCACGCCATAACCAAGCGCACCAGCGCTGGTTACCAGGCCTTCGCGGATTTCGCGTCCGACCAGCGCCGGGTCGCGTTCCAGTGGATCGCCCCAGCCGCCACCGCCCCAGGTGATGAAGTGCAGTTGATCGTTTTCATCAACCGTCAGATCCTCGATCTTGTTGCCGACAATGTGCATCGAGCCATCGGCCTTTTCGAGAATCTTGCGTGCGCGCCCGCCGGGCTCGCCGCCATTGACGCCCCACGGCGGCACAAACCAACGGTCATCATGTATCGCAATGACCCCGGCGCTGAGAAACCGATAGGTCATGTGGATGCCGTTGCCGCCGCGATGAAGCCCTGCGCCACCGCTGTCCGGGGCGCATTCGTAGCGTTCGATGCGCAAGGGGAAATAGCGTTCGAGAAATTCGTTGGGCACATTGGTGAAGCCCGGCCACAACGAATGGCCATCGGGGCCATCACCCATTGGCCTGCCGGGAATGCCGCCAAATCCGATTTGAAACAGCTGGAACCACTCGCTGCCGCGACCCAGCCGGGTGTCGTTGCCGGCGTAAAACAAGTGCGGGCTCGACGAGAAACCGGCCGCGTTCAGGAACTCGGGTGTCTTCTGGCCGAGCAGGCCGCCCAGAATATCGAAAATACGCCCAAGTGCGTGGGTTCGGCCCGAAAGCGCTGCGGGGAACTTTGGTTTCAGCAACGATCCATCGGGAATGCGCACATCGATCAGGTCGTAGAACCCGTCATTGAACAGGATCTGCGGATCAAACACCATGATCATGTAGATGCCAAAGAACATCTTGAACATGTTTTCATTCAGATAAAAGTTGATCGAGGCGCTCGATTGCGGATCGGTGCCATCGAAATCGAGGATTACCTTTTCGCCTTCGCGACGCATGGTGCAGCGGATACGATACGG
>CAIPWG010000118.1 GCA_903868655.1 uncultured Sphingomonadales bacterium | reverse complement strand
TGGAAAACGCAAATTCCAGCCGCAAGGCATCTGCGATTTCAATCACGGTTGAAATGGCGCGGGCTTCGTCTTCGCTCAAACCTTCGAAATCGGGCAGGAACGCACGGCAGGTCTGCAACAGGTTGTCGGGCGCGCGCTTCAATTCGCGTTGATACATCTCCAGACTGGTGCAACCGTCAATTTCCGACCAGCGCAATCCACTGGGGGCCGGGCGTTCGTGGAATGCCCATAACGCGTCAATGGCACGCTCGATCGCTTCACGCACGCGATCACCCAGAGCATCGCCAGAGGCGCGCGCTTTCAACTTTTGACGATATCGGCGTTGCCGATCTGCATTGGACATGGCCATGCGGAGCAGATGGCGCAAGTGACCATAGCCGTGCAAGTGCAAATGGATCTGTTACGTAACCATACGGTATGCCGTTGATGCAATACACAGGTTTGCCCGCAAGCCCAACTGCAGCCGGTCGGATACCGGGATGGCTGGATCGGCAGGCGAGTAGTGGGAGATTGCGGTCGTAACCACGCCCCTCAGATTGCCGTTGTAGAGTTTTCCGTGTCACCCACGGTCAGCAGCGCCAGCTCCGTGCGGTTGTCGATCCCCAGTTTCTGGTAAATCGTGTGCAAATAGACTTTCACGGTGCCTTCGCCGATCGTCAGTTCTTTGCCGATATCGCGGTTGCGAAGCCCGCGTGCTACCAGCCGGGCGATGCGCCGCTCGCGAGGGTTCAGCCGGTCAAGCGCGCTTCCCGCATCGGGATTGAGCGTAAGATCGAGCGCGCGTTGCAGGATGGCAGGCGCAATCGCCTTCTGGCCGCTCATGACGGTTTCCAATGCGTCGAGCAGTTCTGCGCCCGCGCCATCTTTGGACAAAATTCCATCTACTCCGGTGCGCATCACAGCCAACAGCTGCCGATCGGTGATGTCGGCGGCCAGCATTACGACAGGACGCCGGTCATCGCGCGCGCGCAGGGTTTCCAGCGCCTGTATGCCGTTCATTCCTGGCATGTTGATATCCAGCACCACGATCGCGGGGTCATGGTGGTCGATCGCGTCGAGCGCTTCGGCACCGCTGGCTGCGCTGGCCACCATTTTGAAACGGCTGCCGCGCAGGACGGATTCAATGCCTGCACGGATCATGCTGTGGTCATCGGCAACCAGGACGGAAATCATGCTCATCGTATCCTGTTCATGTCTGTTGTGCCGCAAGGGTGTTGGGTTCACGCGGCGATTTGCGCGGGTAGCGCAATGTCCAGCCTGACACCGGTGGCACCGCTGGCGATCTGCAATTTCCCGCCCAGTGCGGCAATGCGTTCGCTGATCGAACGGGGATGCAACTGGGTATCGTTGGTGGCAAAGCCTTTGCCGTTGTCGTTGATCGATACTTGCAACACGCCATCGGGCAAATGTTCTATTGCGAGATCGACCTGGCTGCATTCGCCGTGGCGTACGGCGTTGGCGACCGCTTCGCGCAACAACAGGCGCAATTCATAGGCCAGATCGACCGAGATCGCCAAAGGACGCTGCGGCGCATGGATTGAGGTGGTGATATTCCAATGCTGGCCCATTTCGTGGATCAGCGCTTCGAGTTCGGCCACCACATCGATCGTTCGTTCGGGTAACAAGCCCAGTTGAAGCCGGTCGATCAGGCCGCGCAAATGGACTTGTTCGTCTTGTAGTGCGGCGCGCATCGACAGGATTTCGGGCTCCGGATTGTGCCCCGCACGGATCCAGCCCCTTAGCGCATCCAGCCGAAACAATGTGCCTGCCAGAAACTGCGCTGCGCTGTCGTGCAGATCGCGGGCGATGGCGCTGCGCACATTGGATACTGCGATGGATTGGGCCAGGCTGGCCATCTCTTCGTGGTCGAGTGCCAACGCCACTTCGCGCACCAGGGCCCGCGCCACAGCCAGATCGTCGATCGTGCAGACAGGAATGTCCCAAACCAACAGGAACCCCTGACCTTGGGCCGAAGACAGTCGCGCCATGATCCCCCAGGGCACTTGGCACAAGTTTGCCATTGTGTAGTCGAACGGCGTTGTCAGTGCCTTCAACTGGCCATTGCCCAAATCCAGAATGCGCCGCTGTCGCGCTCTATCGAACAGCGCCGCGTCGGCGTCACCACCGAGATCCTTGTTGAACCCTGTGTCTGTCAGACATTCGTACCGAAACAGGCCGTTGCAATCACGATAGAGGTGAATGTCCTGCGTATCGGGATCGACAATCGCTATCGCTGCGCCGCCGGCTTTGAAAATTTGGCGCGTGAAAGCCAGAACAGCCGTCAACAGCTGATCCTGCCGCTGCCCGGGAATGCCGTCGGCTTCCTGCATCGGATCGATCCGGGGCACGCGCATGTCTGCCGCGAACCATATCACCAACATCGCCAAAAGCGCGATATTGGCGAGATGGCGCACATATTGATAAGTATCGTTGGCGATACCCTGCACCAGCAGCAGTCCGCCAAACAGGCCATAGACAACCACCAGCGTAATCGCAGTCGAAGCGACCCCACGTTTGCCCCAGCGGGCCATCGCGGTGATCAACAGAAAGCTCGAAAAACCGGGGAAGGGGCTGCTGGCATAGCCATACCCGGCTTCGCACAGCAACACCGCAGCAATGAACACCGCGATGTCGATCAGATGGATTGTTCGGGCCAGTCGATAATCCCACCACCAGCTTCGCCATATCAGCATCGCGATCAGCATTGCGCCGGTCAAATAGGCTGAGAGCAGCCAAAAAATGCCGCCGTCCGCGTGGGCAACCCGGTCGGGATCGAGCAGGACCCCGGTCAGGAAAATGATCGCGAGAATGATCCTGCTTGCCGACAGGATCCTTGCGGTCCGTCGTATCAGCAAGCGTTGCCCGTTCAAATCGCGACCCTTTTCATGGAAATATCAGACTTGGACAGATAACGACGTTTCGCCCGGCTGTACAATCCCTGCAAAAGAGTCGTTGGAAGGGTGTGCATTTTCGGGGCAACCGCAAGATTGCAAAGCTTTCACGCGCGTGGGTTTTTTCATCGGTTGCTACGGTTTAATGCTAGGTAGTGAATCTATGTAAAGATACTAGAATGCACGAGCGTTGGTGTCGTTGGGCCTGGGTCGAATGGTCATGATGGCACAGAGTGCGACAGGGGATCGGCGACTTGATCAGTTCAACGGACCGCGTGGTCGATGGCGCTTTGATGGGCCTGACCGCGAAGCAACGTCAGGTGCTCGATCTGCTGATCCAGCACAAGACTTCAAAAGAAATCTCCCGAATGCTCGGGATTTCGCCGCATACGGTTGACCAGCGCATCATGCTGGCGCGAGCCAAGTTGAATGTCGGCACGCGCGGCGAAGTAGCGCAGGCCTATCGCTTGTTGCTGGCTGAAACCGGAGTTTCCGCCAATCCGGACATATATCAACGATCCGTATATGGCTCACCGCATATCGCCGGGATGGACGAAAACCGGCAGGACGAGTGGCAGGAAGACAGTGATGCGGTTCCATCGCACCCTCAAAACACAGAGCCGGCCAAGGCGGGGTCAATTCCCCGGGTTCCGGCGCAACTGCGTTCTGATGAGGCCTTGCAACCCTATTACAACGTTCTTCCCGAGGCGTTTAACGGCCAGATCGGCACGTTGCTGCGTCTGGGAGCCATTGCGATGATCGCCGTGTTCCTCACCCTGATCATTTTGGGGGGGCTGGCAATCTATTCGGAACTCTCCCGGATGCTTGATGGCTGACTGTATCGGCGTCTCTTGCTTGTCCCATGTGTTCGATGCCGGGGTATCGACAGGAGGCTTCTGATGACGAATGCAATGACACCAAGCGTCGCAAACCAACGGATCAGCCGCGATCTGCGCAACGCTGAATACGCACTCGACGAAGCATTGTTGTGCCAGGCGCAATTGCTCTCGACGATGGTTCACGCGCGCCGCGAAACTGGCGTTGCGCCTTACACCGGTCAAGACGCGCTGATGCGACTCGTGCGTAGCCAGGCCGCAATGCTCAACGCCGGTGGTGAACTGGCCCGCGTCCATGGTCGATTGACCGACATCGCCACCGAAACCGGAGTTGCCAACGATCCCAAACCGACACCTGCATTCGGGCTGTCCGATAGCGAAGCCGAAGCGGACGAATTGGCGGGACCATTGCCCACCGGCAACGCGCTGACACTGGACGTTGCGGCCAAGCCGCGCGCCGCATGACAGCGGTCATGGCGCAGGCCCATCCGACTTGGCGATAAACCGCGATGCTGTTCGTCTGGTTGACCCGGCTGCTGCTGTGCGCGTCGTTCGTGTTCGCCACGCGCAAGGGCGATGAGCCCGAGCGTCTGGTGGCGATCATTATTGTGGCGATGTTCGGGTTCGATATCGCCAATCACCTGTTTTTTGGAGACCCGACATGGTTCGAGGTCAATCCCGGTCATTTCGTGATCGACGTGTGGGCCCTGCTGACAATGACCTGGGTGGCATTGAAGGCCAATCGCGGCTGGCCGCTATGGGTCAGCGCTACACAACTGATAGTGGTCATGGCGCATTTCGCCAAGCTGCTGGAAATCGACGAGGCGCGGCGCAGTTATTGGATCATGACCCAATTGCCGCAATGGGTGCAAATCCTCGGATTGCTGGCGGGAACATGGGCCCATGTGCAGCGTCAGCAGCGTATCGGCCGGTATGCGGCCTGGCGGCCGGCATGGTAATCACACACCATTGTGTGATGGCGTCATGACTGGCCGTCCAGCAGTCACCCATCCGGTCACCTCGGTGCGCCCCGGCAAAGTCGAACGAGCCATTCGCGCCGCGCCCGATGCCTCTCTGCCAAAGGCTTCGGTTGATGCCACGGCCACAGCACGGCGTCGGCGCCTGGCGCTGACTTTGGCACGCGAATTGTATAACGGCCGTCGACGTCGCGCGCGTTTCATGAGCGCCGACCTGTTTGGCGAACCGACCTGGGATATCCTGCTCGACCTGTACGTCGCCGCGCGGGAAAACCGGCGCGTGCCGACAACCAGCGCGTGCATCGGCGCGCATGTGCCACCAACCACCGCCTTGCGCTGGCTGCGTATTCTGGAAATGCGGGGGCTGGTCGATCGCGAAGAAGACAGCCGCGATGGCCGCCGCACCTTTGTGCGTCTGACCGAACGCGGGCACGGCGTGATGGAGGCGTTTCTCGGCACGCTCGGCGACAGCTTGTGGACTGCGCTGACCGACGCGGGAGCAGAGCCCCATGGGGAACCACTGGGTTAGCGCGCGCTGATCCTGGTGGGGATCCGGGCCCGATCGAGTTCGATCACCAGGTCGGCGCGATCGGGCAAATCGGTCAGAAGGTGCCGGGTAATCCGCTCGTAATGCGCAACAAACCGATCGAGCGCGGCATCGTCCATCACGCCCGGGCCATCGCCGACACGGTCGCGCAACGCCCATTCCTGCTCTTTGCGCCAGTCGGCAACGGTTTCAAAGCCGGGTGCCCGCAACATCGCCATCGCGTCAATCGTGTTCCATAAGGCGGGATAATCCTGCGACAATGCAGCATTGACATGGCGGCGCCACAATCCCCCGATGTCTTCCGCAGCCTCGAGCCTGTTGGTAGGCTGGGCCAGTGCTTGCTCTGCTTGGGGCCGCGCGCCGAGGCACCAGCCTTCAAACACCAGCAACCGGGTCTCCGCCGGGGCACGATCCTGTTCGGCCGGCGCGTTGCGATCATCGCGAGCTTTGTCAAACCGGGGCACCAGCGCAGGCTCTCCGCGCGCCAGCGCGGCCAGCGTCGACAGCCCCAACGATACATCATGAGTGCCCGGAACGCCGCGCGTCATCAGCAGAGGATGCACACTGGCTGCCAGTTCGGCACGATGCGCGCGGGTATGGTAAAGGTCGTCGAGCGAAAGCGCTGCGGTGGTGATACCCTGCTGCGAAAAATGGCGGCGCAGTGCTTCGGCCAGTGTTGACTTGCCTGAACCTTGCGCACCCGAAATCCCGATCACCACCATGCGGGTGTGCCGCGCCAGCGTGCGTTCGGTCAGCGCAATCAGCGCGGTGAGTGCAGAGTTGTCGGGTGTTGCAGCCATGACTTTGTTTACAGGCCTTGCAAGGGAATCGCAAAGTGCATCAGGCTGTGCTTGAACCGCAAGCCAAGCAGACAGGACAGCCATGCTCTATCGCAGCGATTTTGCCGGAGAACGTTTCAGCTTTGACAGTCTGGCTGCGGTCCTGGCTTGTGCTTCACCGGCACGATCAGGCGATGCGCTGGCAGGCGTCGCGGCACAAAGCGCGGCCCAGCGGGTGGCTGCGCGCGCGGTATTGGCGGATCTGCCGCTGCGCCACTTTTGTGACGTGGCGTTGGTGCCTTATGAAACCGACGAAGTGACCCGTCTGATCGTGGATAGCCACGATGCGACAGCGTTTGCGCCTCTGTCGGCGATGACCCTGGGAGATTTGCGCGATTGGTTGTTGCTGCCCGAAACCGATGCCTTGGCTCTGGCGCACGTGTCCAGGGGGCTAACCCCGGAAATGGTTGCCGCAGTGTCCAAACTGATGCGCAATCAGGACCTGATCGTGGTTGCGCAAAAGGTTCGGGTGACCACCGCGTTTCGGAACACAATCGGATTGAGCGGGCGGCTTTCGACCCGGCTTCAGCCCAATCATCCGGCGGATGATCCTCGCGGGATCGCGGCGGCGGTGCTCGACGGGCTGATCCACGGTGTCGGCGATGCAGTGATCGGCATCAACCCTGCGACTGACAGCGTGCCCGGCGCGCTGCAACTGCTGACAATGCTCGATGAGGTACGCCAGCGTTACGCCATTCCGACGCAGACGTGCGTGCTGACGCATGTGACGAACAGTATCGAGATTATTGCGCGCGGTGGCCCGGTCGATCTGGTGTTCCAGTCGATTGCCGGCAGCGAGGCAGCCAATCGCGGGTTCGGTATCGATCTTGCGCTGTTGCGTGAGGCGCAGGATGCTGCGCTGGGGCTGGGTCGCGGAAGCGTCGGGCACAATGTGATGTATTTTGAAACCGGGCAGGGCGCGGCGCTGTCGGCCAATGCCCATCACGGCCTCGATCAGCAGACGATGGAGGCACGCGCTTATGCCGTGGCCCGCGCGTTCGATCCCTTGTTGGTAAACACGGTGGTCGGCTTTATCGGGCCCGAATATCTATACGATGGTAAGGAAATCCTTCGTGCCGCGCTGGAAGACCATTTCTGCGGCAAATTGATGGGCCTGCCGATGGGGTGCGATGCCTGTTACACCAACCACGCCGAAGCCGATCAGGATGACATGGACACGCTGATGACCGTCCTGAGCGTGGCGGGTTGCACATTCCTCATCTGTGTACCCGGCAACGATGACGTGATGCTCAGCTATCAAAGTTTGTCTTATCATGACGCGCTAGCTTTGCGCGCGATGACAGGGCTACGCGCCGCGCCCGAATTTGAGGGTTGGCTGTCGCAGATGGAACTGCTCGGGCCCGATGGTGCGATCCGCTGCCTGGATCATGGGGCTGCCGGGCTGGTCCGCCGTCTCGCCGGATCCGGGTTGGCGGCGTGAGCGACGAACTGGCCGATTTGGCATTATGGGCGCGACTGCGTGCGGCGACACCAGCGCGCATTGCTCTGGGCCGGGTAGGCAATACGATGCCGCTCGATGCGGTGCTGACGTTTCAGCGTGACCATGCCCGCGCGCGCGACGCGGTTCATGCACCGCTCGATGCCGGGGCTCTGGTGGCTGATCTGGCGCCTTTGCGGACCCTTGTCGTCGACAGTGCGGCAGGCGATCGCGCAATATATCTGCGTCGCCCCGATCTGGGCCGCAGCCTGTCTGCGACCGACACGGCCCTGATTGCAGGAATAGTGGCCGATGACCCGTCAGCGGCGGGATGCGATGTGGCGATCGTGGTGGGTGACGGTCTATCAGCCACCGGAGTTCAGGTCGGTGCTGCGCAGCTGGTGCGTTCTATAGTGGCTGAATTGCAAGGGCTGACGCTGGCGCCGGTGGTGGTGGCGCGCGGCGCACGCGTGGCGCTGGGTGATGCGATCGGTGCGGCATTGCGTGCCCGAATTGTGATCATGGTGATTGGCGAGCGCCCCGGGCTGAGTGTGGCCGACAGCCTGGGGCTTTACATGACCCATGCCCCGCGCATTGGCCGGGTCGACAGCGAACGCAATTGCATTTCCAATATCCACGCGCGTGGTGGGCTGTCGCCTGTGGCCGCTGCGGCAATTCTGGGTCGTTTGCTGCGCGAATCGCTGCGGCGCGGCCTGTCGGGGGTCGACTTGAAAGACCCCGGCGAGGCCCTGCCTCCACCTTCTGAACGGGATGACTGCGCATGACCCCATCGCCAACGTCGGGATTGAAGCAACAGCTTGGCGTGTTTCACTTGTGGGGGATTGCGGTCGGGTTAGTCATTTCGGGCGAATATTTCGGCTGGAGCTATGGTTGGGCCAGTGCGGGTACGCTCGGTTTTCTGGTGGCGACCGTTGTGGTTGCGGTGATGTATGTTGCCTTCATCTTTTCGTTCACCGAACTGACCACCGCAATCCCGCAGGCGGGCGGGCCGTTTGCTTACGCGCATCGTGCGTTCGGCCCGTTGGGGGGCGCGATTGCCGGGTTCGCCACGCTGGTCGAATTTGTGTTTGCCCCGCCCGCGATTGCCCTGGCGATCGGCGCCTATCTCAAAGTGCAGTTTCCTGCGCTTGACCCGGTTCATGCCGCCACCATGGCCTATGTCGTGTTTATCGCGCTCAATATTGTCGGCGTGCATATCGCTGCGACATTTGAACTGTTTGTCACGCTGTTGGCGGTGGGCGAATTGCTGGTATTCATGGCAGTGGTGATGCCTTCGTTTCGTTGGTCGAATTTTGTCATGGGCGGCTGGGCCGGGCAAAACCATGTCAGCCTGGCCGCAGTCGGGGGCATGTTTGCTGCACTGCCCTTCGCGATCTGGTTCTTTCTTGCGATCGAAGGCGTGGCGATGGCGGCCGAAGAAGCACGTGATCCGCATCGGACGATCCCGCGTGCGTATATTTCGGGGATACTGACATTGGTGGCGCTGGCGTTCGGGGTAATGTTGCTGGCGGGCGGATCGGGGGATTGGACGCAGATCGCCAACATCAACGATCCCTTGCCGCAGGCGATGAAGCGCAGTGTGGGCGCATCAAGCGGGTGGCTGCACATGCTGGTATGGCTCGGCCTGTTCGGTCTGGTCGCTTCGTTTCACGGGATCATCATGGGCTACGCGCGTCAGATTTTCGCGCTGGCCCGTGCGGGATTTTTGCCGCGCCGACTGGCGCGGCTGCACCCGCGGTTTCACACGCCCGATCTGGCGACAATTGCCGGGGGCGTGGTCGGCGTGGCGACGCTGTGGTCCGACAGTGTGGTGCACATCGCAGGCCAGTCGCTGACTGCGAGTGTGGTAACGCTTTCGGCCCTGGGCGCGCTGACGATGTATATCATGGCGATGGCGTCGCTGTTTCGCCTGCGCCGGATCGAACCCGCTTTGCACCGGCCGTTCGTTGCGCCGGCTTATCCGTTTGCACCGGGCTTTGCCTTGATCATGGCCGGCGTCGCGCTGGTGATGATGGTCTGGAACAATCCCGAAATCGCCGCGATTTACGCTGTCGTGATGGTCGTGCTGGTGGGTGGGTCGCTGATGTTGCGGCGGCGGGACACCTAAGCCAACGGATCAGTCCTCGCCCATCACCTCGAGACAGAGTCAGGGGACCTGTGGCGTGCCGGACGCGGCTTATGGACGGGTAGAGCCGCGCACCACCAATTGCACGGGCACGCGTCGGGGCGAAGGCGCATCGCCGCCAATCGTGGCGATCAGGCGATCGACCAGCAATGATCCGGCGACTTCGAAATCGGATTCAACCGTGGTCAGCTGTGGATTGGACCAGGCGCCTGCGCGAACCCCGTCAAAGCCGACCACGCCGATATCGTCCGGCACGCGAAACCCGCGCGTTGTCAATTCTTTCAGCCCGCCCAGCGCAATTTCGTCGCTGACACCGAATATCGCATCGAATGGCTGATCGCTGTCGATCAGCGCGGCAGTGGCGCGGCGTCCTTGTTCTTCACGTTCCAGCCCGCGCTCGATGCGTTGCAGCACCGGTTCCAGCCCGGCGTCGCGCATGGCTGCCGAATAGCCGTCAAAGCGTTCCTTGAACTGGCGTTGCGGCGACGTTTCCGAACCGATGCACACGATTTTGCGATAGCCGCGCACCAGCAGGTGACGCGTGGCGAGCATCGCGCCTGCGTGGTTGTCGCTGCGCACCCAGGGGAAATCATCGCTCGGTGCCACCCAGCATACCCAATGGTTGACTTCGCCCAGCGATCCGAAATAATCCCAGGCAGCGGTATTTTCGCTTGTGCCGATCACGATCAGGCCATCGGCCTTGCGCCGTTCCTGAAAATGGCCCCAGAAATTGGCCGCACTGTCCTGAAACGCTACCAGCACTTCGTAACCGCGTGCAGCGGCCGCCGCGCAAGTGCTGCCCAGCAGCGCGAAATAGAACGGATTGAGATCCTTGCGATCCTGCCCTGGCCGGCAGATCATGACCAGCGCCAGTGTGCCGGTACGCCCACGCCGCAGTCGCGCCGCGTTTTCATCGACCTGATAGTTGAGCCGGGCTGCGGCTTCGGTCACACGTTTACGGGTCGGTTCGCTGATTGAGGTATCACCCGCCAGCGCACGGCTGACGGTGGACTGGCTGACGCCTGCGGCCTCTGCCACGTCAAACGACGTAACCCGCACGATACGGTTTTCCGGCCGTTTTTCCGCCATTGTGCTGTCCCTTCGTCAATCTTAGCGAAAGTTGTCTTTGGCCGCGCGCAATGCCGCAAATGTGGCCACGGCATCGCCTCCGCCCCAGCGCGCCTCCATGCCCGGATCATCGGCGCGAAGAAAGGGGTTGGTGGCCAATTCGCGTTCCAAGCGCATCGGCACGGTCGGCTCCCCTGCTGCGCGTTTCGCTGCGATTTCGTCGGTATAGGCGATCAGCGCAGCATTGTCGGGATCGGCGTGCAGGGCAAAGCGGGCATTGCTGGCGGTATATTCATGCGCGCAATAGATCATTGTGGCCGGGGGCAAAGCCTTCAACCGTTGCAGGCTGGCCCAGAATTGCGGCGCTGTGCCTTCGAACATGCGCCCACAACCCAATGCAAACAGGCTGTCCCCGACAAAGGCGATGTCGAATGCGGGCAAGTAATACGCGTTATGGCCGAGCGTGTGGCCGCCGACATCGATCACCAGCGCTGTAAAATCTCCGATTGAAACCGTGTCTCCCTGAACCACCGATCGGTCGATACCGGCAATTTTTGCAGCATCGCCTTCGGGGGCGACGATCAGGCATCCGGTTTGTGCCTTGATTGCGTCATTCCCACCAGCGTGGTCGGGGTGCCAGTGGGTGTTCCAGATCTGCGTGATGCGCCAGCCACGTGCCTCGGCCTCTGCCAGATAGGCAGTGGCATCGGGGGTGTCGATCGCCACGGTTTCTCCGCTGACGGGATCGTGGAGGAGATAGCCGTAGTTGTCCGACAGGCAGGCGAACTGATGAACGATCAAGGTCATGC
>CAIPWG010000117.1 GCA_903868655.1 uncultured Sphingomonadales bacterium | reverse complement strand
GCGCTGATGAAACCGGGCGCCTGCATCATCAACACCGCGCGCGGCAAGATTGTCGAAGAAGAGGCGATGATTGCCGCTTTGGTCAATGGTCAACTCGGCGGTGCCGGCCTCTACGTATTCGAGCACGAGCCATCGGTCGACCAGAGGCTGCGTGATCATCATAATGTGGCGATCCTGCCGCACATGGGCAGCGGCACAGTTGAAGGCCGCATCGCCTCAGGCGAGAAAGTCATCGCCAACATCCGCTTTTGGGCGGATGGCCACCGCCCACCCGATCAGGTGCTGGAAGGCTGGCGCTAGCAATCCGTTAAGCATGTTTGGGGCATGGGGGTGGCATGATGGCGAAAACACTTTTCAAAACCACGGCCCTGCTGGCGCTGGCACTCGCTCCCGCCATGGCCCATGCCCAGGTCGACGCGGTCGATGTGGTCGACAGTGGCGATACTGCATTTGTGCTGGGCACGGCGCTGTTGGGGCTGGCGCTGATTTTGCCCGGGCTCGTGCTGCATTACGGCGGACAGCTGCGATTGCGCGATTTTACCGGGCTGACGATGCAGATCGTCGCAATCGCTGCTGCGGTATCGCTGCTATGGGTGCTGGTGGGTTATACCTTGGCATTCGGCACCGTGAACAACGGTTGGCTGGGCAGCGGCAATGCCTGGATGTTGATCGACCTCGCCAATGTGCGCGGCGACAGTGCTGTACCCGAAATGGCATTTGTGATCCTGCAATTGGGCTTTGCGGTTGTCGCAGGCACGCTGCTGACTGGCGCATGGGTTGAACGTGGCCATTTCGCGTGGGCTGTGCCCTTTGCCGGATTGTGGACGGTTCTGGTTTATGCCCCGCTGGCGCATTGGCTGACTGGCGGCGGCTGGTTGGCGGCGCGGCTGGGCACGATTGATTCGGGCGGCGCCTTGATGGTGCACGGTTGCGTCGGCGTTTCAGCGCTGATGATCACGCTGCTGATCGGGCGCCGGGTCCGTTTTTCGAGTGCTGGCACCAGCCCTGGACATGCGCCCGCATTGGCACTGGCCGGCACTGGCATGGTGTGGGCGGCGTTGATGGCGCTGACCGCCGGCGCAACACTTGCAGCCAGTGATGATGCTGCAACCACGCTGGTCAATTTGCAGGTTGCCGCCGCTGCGGGTGCGCTGGTATGGCTGGTGATCGATGCAGTCACTGTTGGCAAACCCCGTCCGCCCGCGCTTGGTAGCGGGGCGCTGGCGGGACTGATCGCAGCCAGTGCAGCGGCAGGCTTTTATGCGCCGGGCGCCGCGATGATCGCGGGCATGATCGGCGCGGTAGCGGCTTATATCGCGGCGCGGGTCATTCGCACCAGCGCAATTGATGATCCAGTAGGTCTGGTGTCGATCCATGGCGCGGCCGGGATCACTGGCGCGCTGCTCGTCGCACCACTCATCGCGGGAAAGCTCGGTGGCGCAGGATATGCCGCGGGCATGGGGCCCGTCCGGCAAAGTGTCGCGCAAGCCGTCGCTGTCGCCGTGGTTCTGGACTGGAGCGCGATCGGAACGGTAATCGCGGCACTCATGGTCGCAACAGTCGTACCGATGCGCGTGCCCGAAGCCGAAGAAACCGGAGAAGCGGGCTTAGAAGGGCGTGCCGGCCTGGACTGACCGACACGCCCATCAAGCAGCCGACAGAAATCAATCCCCGGTCAGGATACGATCAACCAATTGCTTCACTGTCGGTGTGAAGTTGTTGGAATAAAACGGGTCTTGCTTAAAACGATAAGCGGCATGACCAGCAAACATCAGGTTCTGATCGATGTCGCCACCATGCGCGATATCCTGCAGGGTCTTTTGAATGCAGAAGCTGCGCGGGTCGACCGGGCGCCCGGTCGTGTAATCGTCGTGATCTTTCCACGACGAAAAAGCGCAATGCGACAGGCAACCCATGCAATCGGCCTGATCCTTGCGGATCGTGTCCCGTTCTTCCGCGCCGACAAATACCACCGTATCATCGGGTGTGCGCAGTGCATGTTCGAACCCTTGTGCGGCCCACTGCCGCGCATGGTCAAGATCGGCCGGGGTCACCCAGAAATTCTTGCCGCGCACGCCGACATCGAGCTGCACGGTGTGTTCGCCGGCAGACACCTTTGAGTACGGAATCTGCCGCGCGCTGCGGTCTTCCAGGCTGCGCAGGAAGGGATTGCGCACTGCCGAGGAATAAAACCCGGTCGGCGAAAACCGGTGCAGCAGCACATCACCCGGATCGAGCGTACGCAAATGATCCTTCCAATCCTGGGGAATCGGGCTTTCCTCGGTGAGAAGCGGCCGCGTTCCGAATTGGAATGCAATCGAACCCAGTTCGGGATTGTCGATCCAATTGTCCCATTCACGCAGGAACCATACGCCACCAGCCATCACGATCGGCACGCTGTCGGCAACGCCTTCGGCGCGCATCGTTTCGCGCAATGCCTTGACGCGGGGGTACGGGTCTTCAGGCTTGCGCGGATCTTCGGCATTCGACAAGCCATTGTGACCGCCTGCCAGCCACGGGTCTTCGTATACCACCGCAGCCATCAAATGGGCCACTTTGTGATATGCACGTTTCCACAAGGCACGGAACGCACGACCCGATGATACGATCGGTAGGTAGTGCACATTGAAGCGGGCGGCGATTTCCGAAAGCTTGTAGGGCATGCCTGCACCACAGGTGACACCGGTGACCATGCCCTCGGTGCGTTCCAGCACGCCTTCGAGCACGGCTTGCGCACCGCCCATTTCCCACAAGACGTTGATATTGATCGCGCCTTTGCCACCTGAAATCTCGTATGCGCGATGCACTTGTTCAACCGCGCCATCGATCGCGTAGCGGATCAGTTGTTCGTGGCGTTCACGACGGGTCAACTGGGGGTAAAGCTGCGCAACGATCTTGCCAGTCGGGTCATAGCTGTCGGCGTTGACCGCGCTGACCGTGCCGATACCTCCGGCAGCTGCCCAGGCGCCCGAACTCATGTGATTGGTGGCGGCAACCCCCTTGCCCCCCTCAACCAGGGGCCAGACTTCGCGCCCACCATAAACAATGGGCTTCAATCCTTTGAAAACAGACATATCACTCTTTCAACCCCGACGGTGGCGCGACCTTGTGATCCAGCCTTTCCGTTCAACAATCCTCTGCCCGGCCACTTGTGCGCCTTGCCCTGCAGCTTTCTGTCGCAGATTAGGCGCAAATGTATCAAAGCGGAAGGGCGTTGCCTTTAATTTGAAAAAATTGGCTTTGCCATCGCAGCCACTCAATCGTCGTCCGACACGGTAACCTTTTCACCCGACACGCGTTGCGACAGCGCAGCGGCCATGAACGGATCGAGCGCACCATCGAGCACTTCGCCCGGATTGGTTGAAACCACCCCGGTGCGCAAATCCTTGACCTGCTGATAGGGCTGCAAAACATAGCTGCGGATCTGATGGCCCCAACCAATTTCGGTCTTGGCCGCATATTCGCCGCTTGCAGCCGCCTCACGTTTGGCCAGTTCGGCTTCGTAAAGCCGCGCGCGCAACATCCCCATCGCGGTCGCACGGTTCTTGTGCTGGCTACGATCCGATTGGCTGGCAACGATAATCCCGCTTGGAATATGCGTTATGCGCACAGCAGAATCGGTGGTGTTGACATGCTGGCCACCCGCGCCCGAGGCGCGATAGGTATCCATTTTCAAATCCGCCGGATTGATTTCAATATCGATGTTTTCATCGATTTCGGGGTAGACCCAGACCGAGCTGAAAGAGGTATGCCGCCGCGCAGAGCTGTCATAAGGGCTGATCCGCACCAGTCGATGGACACCACTTTCGGTTTTGGCATAGCCGTAGGCATTTTCGCCCTTGAACAGCAGCGTCGCGCTTTTGATCCCGGCGGCTTCGCCTGCGTGGTAATCAACCAGCTCGACTTTATAGCCATGACGCTCGCCCCAGCGGGTGTACATCCGCTGCAACATTTCTGCCCAATCCTGGCTTTCGGTGCCACCAGCGCCGGCATGCACTTCGAGAAAGGCATTGTTGGCGTCGGCTTCACCGGCCAGCAGCGCCTGCACTTTGTCGGCATCGGCCCGCGCGGCGAGTTGGCTGAGCGTTTCAAGCCCCTCGTCGACGATCGCCTCGTCACCTTCGGCTTCACCCATCTCGATGAATTCGATGGCGTCAGCCATTTCCTGACCGATCTGGTTGACCGTGCCGATCGAAGCTTCGAGCCTGCGTCGTTCGCGCATCACAGCCTCGGCGGCCTTTGGATCGTCCCACAATTTCGGGTCTTCGACCCGCGCATTGAGTTCATCAAGCCGCCGCACCGCGCGATCCCAATCAAGAAACTTGCGGACCAGCGCCAGGGCGCTTGCGATACGGTCGATATGGTCCTGCCCTTCGGCACGCATGGCGGGTTCTACTCCAGCATGGGGCCCGACATCGGACCGCATTGACAACAAGCTGCGCCGCTTAACGAAGCGGCGCAGCTTGTAAAGGCGCTTGTGAGGCCGGGGTTCGCGCGTTCCCGTCAGGGAACGTGCAAATCAATGCTTGTGCTTGAGCGTTTGCACCAGAGCCAGCGTCTGCTCGACGTGGCTGTGCCAATCCATGTCGGTAAGAT
>CAIPWG010000116.1 GCA_903868655.1 uncultured Sphingomonadales bacterium | reverse complement strand
GCCAACGGCGCACCTGCAGCGCTGTCCAAAAAGAACGATGCTGCGCCATGGTCAGTCGGGCTTGATTATAAAGCCATGCCCACGCTGAACCTCTACGCCCGGGCGAGCCAAGGCTATCACACGCCCACGTTCGATGACATTCGCTCGCAGATTGGCAACACCGGGCCTTCGCTCGATGAGACATGGAAAGTGCTGTCGTTCGAGGCGGGTGTGAAATACCGCGCTCATGGTCTCGAGCTGGCACTTTCAGGCTTCTACGACAAAGTGACCGGCGAAGTGTACAACGACGTCGGGGTGCCGCCGCAGATCGCAGGTTCAAAGACGTACGGCCTCGAACTCGCCGGCAGCTGGACAAGCGATTTTGGTCTGGGTGTGACTACCGATGCAGTGCTCGAAAATCCCAAGACTGCGTCGAAGGGCGATAGCTTCGACGGGCTGCAGGCCGTGCGAATCCCCAAGTATCAGGTGCGTCTGACGCCGACGTACAAGGCAACCTTCGGTAAAACTACAGCGACGGCCTATGGCACATTCGAAGCCATCGGCAGCCGTTTCAGCGACCTGAACAACACGCAGCCGCTGCCTGCCTATCAGACCCTCAGCGCGGGCATTCTGGTGGAACATGCAGGTCTCAGCTTTCAGGTTTCGGGCGACAACCTGACCAATTCGCACGGCCTGACCGAAGGCAATCCGCGCTATCTGGCTGGTACAGGTGCGGCTATTCCCGACCTGCGCCCGATCTTTGGTCGTTCGTTCCGGTTCACGGTCGGCTACAAGTTCTAAGCGGCCTTATAGACATTCCACCCTCAGGGGCGGCGGTCCTTGCGCCCGCCGCCCCCTTTTTTGTCGGAAAGCCCACATCATGTCTCCACGATCGCGGCTGATTTTTGCTTTGGTGCTGACATATCTTGCCTATGGCATGCTGCTCAACACCGTGGGCACGGTCATTCTGCGTGCGGTCGCCAGTCTGGGTGTGAACAAAGCCGGCGCTGGCTGGTTCGACGGGTGCAAGGACGTCAGCATTGCTGCCGTATCATTTCTGACGGCCAGCTACATGACCCGGATCGGCATCCGCCGCGCCATGGCGGCCGCTTTGGCACTGTCGGTCTTGGCCTGTGTGATGATGCCGCTGGCGGGAGCTTATTGGGCAATCTGCCTGCACTTCGTGATGATCGGCACCGCCTTCGCGTTCATCAAGGTCGGGGTCTATACGTTGATCGGACAGATTACCGAAAATGCCCGCGCACATGCCGCGTTGACCTCGATCATCGAGGGTGGGTTCATGGTCGGAGTTTTGTCAGTGACAGTCTTGTTCAGCCTGTTTGTCGGTAACGCAGTGGTTGATACCGGGCTCGAATGGCTGAACGTCTATTGGATTCTTGCCGCCTTGTGCGCGATATGCTTCGCACTTTTGCTGGCAGCACCTGATATGCCGCAGGCGACAGCCAAGGACGCTCCTTCGATCCTGGCGATGATGGCGCTTGTGCGTCTGCCGCTGGTCATGATCTTTATCCTATGCGCATTTTCCTATGTTTTTGTTGAACAAGGGATTGGCACATGGCTGCCGACTTTCAACAATGAAGTGCTCCGGCTGCCTCAATCGATGAGCGTGCTGGCGGGAAGTTTCTTTGCCGGCTCAATCGCGCTGGGTCGTTTGGGTGGAGGTGTGCTGATACAGCGGTTTGGCTGGTACCGCGTGGTCAACGCCGGACTGTTCGCTGTTGCTGCCGGCATCCTGCTCATTGTGCCGCTAAGCCGCAACCTGGGCCCAATGCCTGTCACAAGTTGGCTTCATGCGCCACTGGCTGCCTGGTTGTTTTTGGGTATCGGCCTATTCATGGCACCGATTTATCCGACGCTGGTATCAGTGCTTCTGTCATCCAGCCCTCGCGCGCGGCATGCCGAACTGATGGGGTTGGTGGTGATCTTCTCTGCGCTGGGAGGTACAGCTGGATCGCGGCTGACCGCGATACTGTTTGCCGATCTTGACGGCGCAACTGCCTTTGGATGTCTGGTATTTCCGATTGTTGTGCTCGGCGTCGGCACGTATGTCTTGCGCCGCCAGCAAATGGAACGAGCGATCGAAGTTTAGGCCGTGTGGACGAATT
>CAIPWG010000115.1 GCA_903868655.1 uncultured Sphingomonadales bacterium | reverse complement strand
GATTGCTGGGTCATGTGCTTGGGGCGCTGCGACAGGCAACACCCGGGCTTCGCGCATGAAGCTATCCTGAGAAGCAGAAAATGCAGGTGATATCAGTCTTGCCGTGTCATTCCGTCGCTGCCGGAACGCGTCAGACTGATATCCCTCAAGTCTATATCTGCGGGGTTCTTCCAGCCCGATTTCCGAAAATTGACAAAAACCGGCCTCAGGTCAGAGGGCCGGCGGCGTTACACCACCGGCCCAGCGGTCCATCAGAACTTGCCGCGCAACGTTACACCGAAAGTGCGGGGTTCGGCCAGGAATTGCGAAAACAACTGGCGCCCACCCGGGTATTGCGGATCGGTGAAAGGTGCTGATGTCGTGCCCGCTTGGAACGGCGAGTTAAACGCAACCTGGGCATATTGCTTGTCGAGCAGATTCTGCGCCCATGCCTCGATCGCGAAACTGTCGTTGGGGCCGCGCAGGCCGACACGCGCGTTGACGAGCGCGAAGCTGGCCTGACCCTTCTGCGGAAACAGGTCAGATCCGGTGTTGTAGTCGCTGACCAGTCGGCTATCGGCATAAAACAGCAGCGAATAACCGGTGCTGCCGATTGAGGGCGTCCAAGCCGCACTGCCTGTGACGGTATATTGCGGGGCGTTCGACAATTCGGAGCCGGGCAGTACGCGCAGCGCAGGATCGAGCGGCGCACCCGAAACATTGCCAACCAGGTCGTTGCGGTATTTGGTACGCGCATAGGTAAAGCCCGCCGTCACGCGGAAGTTGCGTGTAGGCGCCAACGACGATTCCAGTTCGACCCCTTGCGCACGCACACCATAGCCAACCTGACCAGCCGGGCAAACGCCAGTGGTCGCGCTGGTATCGCGGTCGCCGCCATTCAGGCTGGTATTGCAGCCGTTGATGGTCTGCACGAGGAAGACGGAGCCGTTGAATGTATTGAGCTGGAAGTTGCTGAAGTCCGACTGAAACAGCGTGGCTGACAGGCTGAACGGACCAGACGCATATTTTGCGCCGATTTCGTAGGAATTTACCAGCTCTGGATCAAATTGCAGGTTGGTGGCCAAAGATTGCGCGCCACCCGGGGTAGCGGCGAACGGAAGGATCGGGGATTTCAGAGCCGAACGATCGAGATTGAACCCGCCAGCCTTGTAACCGCGCGAAAAGCTGGCGTAGGTCAGCAACTGCGGGGTTATTTTGTAGGACAGGATCGCGGTGCCGGTGAAGCGCTGCTCGCGTGGTTTCGACGAATTGATCGAAACGCCATTCAGCTCCGATGTCGAGTTGCCCTGGCATGACAGGCCGATCAGCGCACCAGCCAGTGCCTTTGCGGTTGCATTGGTATTCGGGCTGGTCAGATCGCCGAGCAGCAGACCCTGGACCTGTGGGCAAACAGTGTTGTCGTTGCCAAAGGTCGCGTCAAACTTCTTTTTGTCGAGGGTGTATCGGCCACCCAAAGTCAGATCGAGCTTGTCGGTCAGATGCAGGATGTTGTGCGTGAAAATTGCAAAGTTGTTGTCCTGCTGGAAATAGCGGTCGATCGTTGAGCCCTTGTCGTTGAGCCCGTCGAGCGCTGCGAATCCGGCCACGACGTCTGCTCCGGCGCTGCCCGAAGCGGCAGCTAGCGTCGCCGGACCGACGCCTGGCGCCACGCAACTCGGGCTGGTTGGCGAATAGAGCCCGGCCAGACCGCCACCCGAGATAATACGGCAGGTTGCGAAGCGGCCATACTGTGATCCGAACCGCAAGTTATCTGCCACTGTCAGCTTTTCATTGGCGTAGAACCCACCGACCAGCCAGTCGAGCTTATGTTCCTGACAGTTACAGTAACCTCATAGTTCTAATGGGGTTC
>CAIPWG010000114.1 GCA_903868655.1 uncultured Sphingomonadales bacterium | reverse complement strand
TTCGCGGGTTCGGCCAACACCACACATCGCGCGGTGCAGATCGAATGGGGCGAAGTCGATGCTTTGACAGCATGGCGCACCGGTCTGGCCTTTGCCACAGGCACCGAACCGCCCGACACACTGCGCCGCAAAGATTGGTCGACTTATGCCTTGGTGGCAACGCGCGCGCCGATGTTGCCACTGGCATCGCGCGCAGCTGCCGCAGATCAGAGCGCCGCACTGGGGGTTTTGTCGAGCGCGGCGATGGTCGATCTCTATGCGCAGATAGCCGCCTTGCAAGAGCCCGATACCACCTGGGGGCCGCTCGCCAGCCAATTGCGCGACGCATACGGCGCAGTGGGTGCTGCGGATCGGTTGACCGCGATCAAAGCCCTGTGGGGGGACACCAGCGATCCCTTGCGACAATTCTCGCGGCAAGTGCTGACGGCTTATGCCGCAGCGCGCATTGCCCCCACTGCATCGCTTGACAGCGATGCACCCGCTTTGCTGGCCTCCATGCTCAGCGCCGGGCTTGACCAGAATGCGGCGCGCTGGGCGCCAGTGTTGACAGTCGGCAGCCAGGGTTGGGGCATTGTTGCGCTGGCTTCTCCAACCAAGCTCGCGGTTGTGGGCCGTGATGCGCTGGCCTCGTTCAATTCAGCCGACAACAGCGACAAGGCGCTGCGTTCGGGGCAACTGCTGGCCGGTTTGATGGGTTTGGGCAGAGTGGATGCACAAACCGCGCGCGATTTTGCCGGAAAGCTTGGCATCGATATGGCACGGCGCAGCCGCTGGAGCACGGCGATTGATGAGGCGGCCGCCTCACACAATCCGGCGCTGGTCGCAATGCTGGCCGCATATGGCATGCAGGGCACCCGCTGGCAGCAGATGACGCCGATGCATCTGTACCATATCACCAGCGCGTTGCGACAAGTCGGGTTCGAAGCCGAGGCGCGCATGATTGCGGCCGAGGCGGTCGCACGAACTTGACCGGTGGCACCAGCAACCCGGCTGCGATCGCCGCGTTTCTGGCGATGCTTGCGGCTGAACGGGGCGCAGCCGCGAATACCTTGGCTGCCTATGCGCGCGACCTTGCCAGCGCGGAAAAGGTAATAGGGTCGCTGGTCGATGCTGATCGCACCGCACTGGCGCGATTGGGAGAGGCGTGGAGCGCATTGGCGCCGTCGAGCCTCGCGCGGAAGGCTTCGGTCTTGCGCCAATTTTATGGATTTCTGGCGGACGAGGGATGGCGCAAAGATGATCCGGCCGATGCCTTGCCGCGCTTGCGGCCCCAGCGCCCCTTACCGCGTCTGTTGTCGCACGGGGAAATCGGGGTGTTGTTTGCATTGGCCGAATCTGATGCAGTAACGGGTGAACCAGCAGCACTAAGGCTGCTCGCATTCATCGAGCTGCTTTATGGATCGGGCTTGCGTGCCACCGAACTGGTGTCGTTGGCGCTGGCCGCTGTGCCGCGCGATGCCCCATTTCTGACCATTACCGGCAAAGGCGGGCAACAGCGGCTGGTGCCGGTGGGCGAGCGCGCAAGCATTGCACTACGCGCATGGTTGAAAGCACGGCCCGACGGGGGGCGTCATGTTTTCCCCTCGCCACGGGGCGGCCATCTCTCCCGGGTCCGGCTTTTTCAGCTCTTGCGCGATCTGGCATTGCGGGCCGGATTGAATCCTGAAAAAGTGAGCCCGCATGTCCTTCGGCATGCCTTTGCCACGCACTTGCTGGAAGGTGGCGCCGATCTGCGCGTGTTGCAAACACTGTTGGGCCATGCCGATATTGCAACCACCCAGATCTATACCCACGTAGACGGTGCGCGGCTGGTGGCATTGGTCAATCGACGTCATCCGCTGGCCGGTCATAACGCAACCCATTGACCAAGCCGACGCGCTTGCCTAGCGCTGCAGGCCATGATCTCTTATCTCGAATTCGAAAAGCCGATTGCCGCGCTCGATGCTCGCATCGCCGAATTGCGTGACACAGCCGAAGCTGCGAACATCGCTGGCGACTTGGATATCGCAGCAGAAGTCGCCAAGCTTGAAGCAAAGTCTGCCGAGTTGCTGGCGCAGACTTATCGTGGGCTGACCCCATGGCAAAAGACACAAGTGGCGCGTCACCCCGCGCGACCGCATTTCCGCGACTATGTCGCCCATACATTTTCCGATTTCATGCCCTTGGGCGGGGATCGTTGCTTTGGCGAGGATGAGGCGATCATCGGCGGCTTGGCGCGCCTGGGCGATCGCCGGGTAATGCTGATCGGCCATGAAAAAGGCAACGATACCCAAAGCCGCATTCGCCACAATTTCGGCATGGGCAAGCCAGAGGGCTATCGCAAGGCCGTCCGTTTGATGGAAATGGCCAGTCGCTTTGGCCTGCCTGTGGTCACACTGGTCGACACATCAGGCGCGTTTCCGGGTGTCGAAGCCGAAGAGCGTGGTCAGGCCGAAGCAATTGCGCGCTCAACCGAGGCGTGTCTGGCGCTTGGCGTGCCAATGGTCGCCAGCATCGTGGGTGAAGGCGGATCGGGCGGCGCCGTTGCGCTGGCCAGCGCCGAGCGGGTCTTGATGCTCGAACATGCGGTCTATTCCGTTATCTCCCCCGAGGGATGTGCGTCGATCCTGTGGCGAACCGCAGAAAAGGCAGCCGATGCGGCCGAGGCGATGAAAGTGACCGCGCAGGACTTGCTGCAACTCGGTGTGATCGACAGCATCGTGGCGGAGCCAATGGGCGGGGCTCACCGCAATCCGGCGGCGACTGCAGCAGCATTGGGCAAAGCCATTAGCGAGGAACTCGACGCTTTGGCCGGCAAAAACCCCCAGGCTTTGCGCACCATGCGCGAAGATCGGTTCTTGCGGATCGGCGCGTAAGCCCCGAGCCGCTTACAACGATCCGTCGGACGCGTTGCTCATATCGACCGCGACAGCAACAAAGGTCGACGATAGCGAATTGCCCATCGTTCCGATCGCGTTGATCGCGGCGACGGAAATCAGCGCGGCTAGCAGACCGTATTCCACGGCTGTGGCCGCCTGGCAGTCTGCCAACACTGCACGCAGAAATCGCATGGTCATCTCCAATGCGCCACACAGGATCGCGGGGCATGATCGTGGCCACCGGACTGTGCGCGCAAAAGGCCTAATTACGCGTAAAATTCTTTAATGAATCTTGTTGGTTGCACCTTGCGTATAATTCTGGACGATCAACCAGGTGTTGACGAGTTGGTCGGAAAAACCTTGCAACCCAACAATGATAACGACTGAAAGCAGGCCGATCAGCAGACCGTATTCGACCGCCGTAGCGGCAGTGTTATCGCGTAAAAGCCGGGAAAACGATACTGGCACACGCGATTTCCCATGATGATGCTGCAATCGAGGCTAATCCGCTTTGGCTAAGAATTGGTTATGGCGCAGGAGGTGTTTTTCGTATGGACCAGCGACTTTCTTCGGCAGAACCTCATCCTGCTATGATCGTGGTCGCAGCGGCGCTCGTGGACGTGCATGGTCGGGTGTTGCTGCAACGACGGCCGGTTGATCGGCAGCATGGCGGACTTTGGGAGTTCCCGGGTGGAAAGCTGGAAACGGGGGAGGGCCCGCTTGACGCGCTAAGCCGCGAATTGCGTGAAGAACTGACACTGGAAATCAGGGCGGAAGATTGCGTGGCCTTGGGGTTTTCAGCCAGTGAACCACAGCAAGGAACCCGTGCGATCGTGTTGCTGTTATTCGGATGCCGTGTTTGGCAGGGTGAGCCCGCCAGCCAGGAAGGCGCGCATTGGGATTGGTTTCCACCCGACGCCATTGCATTGCTCGATACGCCGCCGCTCGACGTGCCGCTTATTCCCCTTGCAGCACACTTCGCACGGCTTGCTTAAAAACGCTCGAAAACCTCTTGCCAACGCTAACTTGGCCCCGTAAGTGCGCGTCTCCCCGGCACCCGTAGCTCAGCTGGATAGAGCATCAGACTA
>CAIPWG010000113.1 GCA_903868655.1 uncultured Sphingomonadales bacterium | reverse complement strand
TGCCGGGTTTGCCTTCGTTGCTGCGGCCCACGATCGGGGCCTTGCGGTCGGCTTCGGGCAAGCCGAGTTCGTTGGCTTCGAGACGCCGGATTTCGTCGCGCAGGCGCCCGGCTTCTTCGAATTCCAGATCGGCTGCGGCGGTGCGCATGCGCTTTTCCAGATCCTCGATATAGCCGCGCAAGTTGTGCCCGACCAGATTATTGCGACCATCGTCCTCGATGTCGATGATGACACCGTCACGGCTCGCGGTATCGGCGATGATATCGGCAATGCCGCGCTTGATCGATGTCGGCGTGATGCCATGCAGTTCGTTGTAGGCACTTTGCTTGGTCCGGCGGCGGTCGGTCTCGGCAATCGCGCGTTCCATCGATCCGGTCATGCGATCGGCATAAAGGATCACCCGGCCATCAACATTGCGCGCAGCGCGGCCAATTGTCTGGATCAGGCTGGTTTCGCTGCGCAGGAACCCTTCTTTGTCGGCATCGAGAATGCACACCAGCCCACATTCGGGAATGTCGAGCCCTTCGCGCAGCAAGTTGATGCCGACCAGCACGTCATAGACGCCCAGTCGGAGATCGCGGATCAGTTCGATACGTTCGAGCGTTTCAACATCCGAATGCATGTAACGCACGCGCAGGCCCGCTTCGTGCATGAATTCGGTCAGGTCTTCGGCCATGCGCTTGGTCAGCGTCGTGACCAATGTGCGATAACCGACAGCAGCGACTTCGCGACATTCGTTGATGCAATCCTGCACCTGGTCCTCGACCGGACGGATCAATACCGGCGGATCGATCAGACCGGTGGGGCGGATAACCTGTTCGGCAAAGACGCCGCCGGCCTGTTCCATTTCCCACGTACTGGGTGTGGCCGAAACCGCGACAGTTTGCGGGCGCATCGCGTCCCATTCGTTGAAGCGCAGCGGGCGGTTGTCGATGCAACTGGGCAGGCGAAAGCCATATTCGGCGAGCGTCATTTTGCGGCGGTGGTCTCCGCGCGCCATGCCGCCGACCTGAGGCACGGTCTGGTGGCTTTCGTCGAGAAACAGCAGAGCATTTTCGGGCAGATATTCGAACAGGGTTGGCGGCGGTTCACCCGGCATGCGGCCGGTGAGAAAACGGCTGTAGTTTTCGATCCCGGCGCACGATCCGGTGGCGGCAATCATTTCCAAGTCGAAATTGGTGCGCTGTTCCAGCCGCTGGGCTTCGAGCAGTTTGCCCTCTTCGGTCAGTTCTTTCAGCCGTTCGGACAGTTCGAACCGGATCGCGTCGGCCGCCTGCTTCATCGTCGGGCCAGGGGTGACATAGTGCGAATTGGCATAGACGCGCACTTTTTCGAGCCGCGCCCCTGCCTTTCCGGTCAGGGGATCGAATTCGGCGATATCTTCAACGTCATCGCCGAAAAAGCTGACACGCCAGGCGGTGTCTTCGTAGTGCGAGGGGAAAATTTCGATCGTATCGCCACGTACCCGGAACGTGCCGCGCGCAAAGGCGACGTCGTTGCGTTTGTATTGCAGGGCGACCAGCTTGCGGATGATTTCGCGGCTGTCGACGCTGTCGCCCTTTTTCAGATCGAAGATCATTGCCGAATAAGTCTCGACTGAGCCGATGCCGTAAATGCACGAGACCGAGGCAACGATGATCACGTCATCGCGTTCGAGCAGCGATCGTGTGGCCGAATGGCGCATCCGATCGATGGCTTCGTTTACCGAGCTTTCTTTTTCGATGTAAGTGTCGGAGCGCGGGACATAAGCCTCCGGCTGATAATAGTC
>CAIPWG010000112.1 GCA_903868655.1 uncultured Sphingomonadales bacterium | reverse complement strand
GGTGGCCGAGTGGTTTAAGGCAGCGGTCTTGAAAACCGCCGTGGGTGGAAGCTCACCGTGGGTTCGAATCCCACCCTGTCCGCCAGGGTTTTTAAATTCAAGACTTTTGCGTTCAATTCAATCAAGTTCGCTTACTTGATACTGCGCGCGGTCGAGCCAGTCGGGCGCGATTTCCACACCCCAACCCGGTTCATCGGTAACGGTTATGCAGCCATCTTCGACCCGATAAGGGTCGTTGCGGAACAAGCCGTATTGCCAGGGGTAATAGTCCGCTTGTTCGATTGACAGCTCTAGATATTTGCCGGCGTTGGGGATCGCGGTCAGCAGATGCGCGGTGCATAAGGTGACCAGTGACAAGTTGGCCGAATGCGGGGTGACCGGCAGACCTGCTGCGCGCGCCTTTTCAACGACTTTGAGTGTGCGACAAATTCCGCCCATGTACATGACATCGGGTTGCAGGATGTCGACCGCACGCAGATCGATCATACGTTGCCACACGTTTAAATCGCAGTCCTGTTCCCCGCCAGTCACATCGATATCCAGCGCTGCTGTCACCTCGGCGGTTTGTTCAAGTTCCCAATAAGGGCACGGCTCTTCAAAGTGCGAAATGCCTTCCTGCTGCAGCAACTTGCCCACTTCGATCGCGCGCGTGGGGCTGAAGCCGCTGTTCCCATCGACCAGTTTGGCCACATGGGGACCCAGCGCGCGCGCGACCACAGGCACGACTGCTTCGGTGCGACCCGGCCATTCGTCCACATCGCGCCCGCATTCGGCCCCAACTCGCCATTTGAACGCATCGAAACCCAGCGTATCGCGCAAATGCTGGAACCTCCGCGCTTCATCGTCGGGCGTAATGTCGCGTTTCATAGACGAGGCATAAGCGCGCAATTTTTTCGGGCCCCCGCCGAGCAAGGTCGCAACCGGCACCCCTTCACGCCGCCCCCGCCAATCCCACATTGCGGTATCGAGACCTGCAAGTGCCCGACACCGGTATGAGCCTGGATATTTGTGCTCGCGTTCTTCGACAATCCGCACCGCACCCTCGATATCATAAGCATCACGACCCAGCACCCAAGGCGCAACCTGGCGGTGAAAGATCTGTGCGGTAATGTCGGCGTTATAAGTTGATGTCTGACCCCAACCGATGGCACCGTCGACACTGGTCAAGCGAACCATCGTCACATCGGGCGTGGCAAAGGTTTCGAGACGGGCAATCACCGGCATCACGATACTCCCTGAATGGATGTCAATATGGCCTCGGCGCCCTGCCAGGCCGTCATTACGGTTGGGGCATGGGTGTTGGCCGAGGGAATCGTGGGAAAGACCGAAGCATCAACAACGCGCAATCCGTCGATACCATGAACACGCAATTGTGCGTCGACCACCCCGCCGCGGTCTTGCGGTGCCATTCGGCAGGTCCCGCACAAGTGGTGAACGGTGCCACTGCGCGCGCGGAAATCTTCTAAAATCGCTGCATCGTCGGCACCTTCTGGCGTAAATCCGGTGGTGCCTGCCGTGATGTCCTGAATGGCTGGTGTCCGGGCAAGACGTTCGATTACCCGCGCGCCGGCGACAGCCGCGGCGCGATCCTGTTCCGTCGACAGATAGTTGGGCACTATCCGGGGCGCGGCTTTTGGATCAGCCGATACGATCGCGACATGCCCGGATGAAGTTGGCCGACAGGCATCAAAACCGAGGATAAAGCCGGCCCATGGATCGGGCCTGGTCAATTCCTTCTTTCCGGAGCGCTCCCGGGAATAGCTGATCGGGTTGAAATAGAGCTGCATATCAGGTCGATCCGCAGCTTGCGCGCTGCGTACCAGACCCCCGATCTGGTTCATGCTGAGGCTCAAGGGGCCACGACGATCAACCAGATATCGCAAACCTGCCACCAATTGGCCCAGCCTGGTGCCGAGCTGCTGGTTTAAAGTGGGCCGGTTGGCGCGGTAATGATAATCGATCCCCAAATGATCCTGTAAATTTGCGCCCACCGCATCAAGCGCCAGCTGAACCGGGACACCTGCAGCCGCAAGCGTGTGTGACGGACCAATACCCGATCGCATCAGAATCGCAGGCGAACCGATGGCACCTGCACACAGAATGACCGATTGACGGGCCCGCACCTCGTAATCACGACCAAGGCGCGCATAGCGTACCCCAACGGCGCGGCCATGCTCCAGGATAACCCGATCGGTATGTGCATCGGTCCGTAAACATAAATTTGCCCTTCCCCGAGCTGGAGCAAGAAATGCGTTCGCACTCGACCAACGGCGACCGTCGTGGGTGTTGATCGCATAAGGTGCGACACCTTCGCAGGGTGCCAGGTTCAGGTCTTCGATCGTCTGAAAACCTGCTTGCTGCGCAGCGCTGAGAAACTGACGGGTAATCGGGTGATGATCGTCGCTGCGCGCTTCGACCCACAGTGCGCCTGATCCGCTGATCGCGCCATCGCGCGCTTTGCGTCGCTCAATCTGTTCAAACGCAGCCCAGGCGGCCTGTGCGTTCCAACCGGGATTGCCGGCGTTGCCCCAATCATCATAATCGCCGGGCAAGCCGCGACACCAGACCATCGCATTGATCGAACTCGATCCACCCAACACTTTGCCGCGAGGATAATAGGCTTGGCGCCCACCCGTCTGGTCATCGGGCTCGGACCGGAATTTCCAATTGATCGTTGGATCATCGAAGGTCTTGCCATATCCGATGGGTGTCCTGATCCAGAACCGCTGATCGGTACCTCCGGCTTCGAGCAAGAGCACCGACCCTTTCTGGCCTGCAGTCAGTCGTTCGGCCAGCACGCAACCAGCTGAACCGGCTCCGACGATAATGAAATCGAACGTGTCCATGGCTGCCTTCTCCGCCGCTCGCACGAAACAAGCTGACACCTTGGCAACCTCGGTTCAAACAATATAAACGAGGCTTAAGGCCCAAGTTTATTTTAGGGAATGCTATGCCCTCTCAACTGCCCCACTTGCTGTGGATCCGCACCTTTGAGGCCTGTGCCCGGCATCTCAGCTTTGCGCGTGCGGCAGACGAACTGGCATTGACCCCGGCTGCTGTCGGTCAGCATATCCGCCACCTCGAAGCGCGCCTGGGCTTTGTGCTGTTTGAGCGTTTGCCACGCGGCATCCGTTTGACCGGCATTGGTCGCGCCTATGCGCCGATGGTAACAGGCATGCTCAATGATTTTTCCGCCGCAACGGTTGCGTTGTTTGGCACACAAGGCGAAACGTCGGTCACCTTGCGCTGCGTGGCCAGCTTCGCCAGTCTTGCATTGCCGCCGATCCTTCATGCGTTTCGTCAAAACTATCCCGAGATCGCGGTGCAAGTGCACACCTCGATCTGGAACGACGATCCTGACAATGCGCGCGCAGACCTTGAAATACGGTATGGCAATGGAACATGGCACGATCATGATGTCTTGCCGCTGTCGCCGGGAATTTCTTATCCGGTATGCCCCCCGGGCACCGATTTTGGCGACGATCAGTCAGCCACTTTGCGCACGCTTGCCCAGTCTGCACCGATACAGATCCTGGGCATGGAAAACCTGTGGCGCAAGTTGGCACTAGCGCTTGATTGGGCAGAGACTGCAACCAATGCGGGCTGTATCGTTGATACATCGGCCATTGCGATCGAACTGGTCGCAGCCGGCGATGGTTGCGCAATCATCGATGCAAATTTGTGTGGCCTGCATCTGGCGCGCGGATTGGTCGCGCGACCGCCCGATATCGTGCTGCATCATGAACAGCGGCACTATATCCTTGTACCGCGCAGCCGCAACACGACGAGGCCCGAAGTCATCATTTTGCGCGACTGGATCCGCACCAGCCTGACCACCGGCTAACACGGTTTACGACACCAAGCCCGGACTTCGCGCACCGCCAGCCAAAGAAAAGCCCCTGCGCGCATCCGCAGTCAGCCAAGGTTCAGGCAAGGACGTTAACGTTGCAGTAATATTTTGAAGATCGCGGCGTGTGTATGGCCACGGCAGCCGTTAAAGCCGAAAACCGCATCCAGCAGGATAAGGATCGTGCAATGAAATATTTTTCCAGTTTGATTGCAGCTGCTGCGCTCGCTGTTGTGCCCGTGGCGGCTTACGCGGGTGGGCATCCTGGTGGCGGCGGGGGTCATGCCGGTGGGTTCCACGGCAGCGGCGGCGTTCGCGCAAGTGCAGGTGGTTATCGGGGGAGTGGTGCCTTTCACGGTGGCGGCTATTACCGTGGTGGGGGTTATTACCATGGCTACCGCGGTTATTATCGCGCGCCATACTTCTATGGCCCAGCGCTTGGTCTCTACCTTGGCTATTGGTCAGATCCGTGGTTCTGGGGTTACCCCTACAGCTATTACGGCTATTCCGCGTATCCCTATTACGCCGCGCCTGTGGTGACCGCTTCGGCACCCGGCGAGGCGCCGCCGCTGGTCAATCAGCCAGCCCCGCAAGCATCAGCGCCCCAGCAGCCAACTTGCGGCAATTGGCAGTGGAATGACGCGGAAAAGCGGTATCACTGGGTGACCAATGGCTGCAATTGAAATGCGAAACGAGGTGGTTGTGGCGGCAAAACGGATCGCACTGTCTGGCGCCAGTCTGCTTGCACTGTTCAATGTGGGGCCGGTTGCTGCGCAACAACCGGGTCCGCAAATGACGCCCCAGTCGCAGATAGATACGCTGCATCAGGCGCTACACCTGACTTATGCCCAGGAAGGCGCATGGCAGCTGTATCGCAGCGCTGCGGACATTCCCGAACAGGCGCAAGCCCGCCGCCGTGCCGCTTC
>CAIPWG010000111.1 GCA_903868655.1 uncultured Sphingomonadales bacterium | reverse complement strand
TTTCGGGTGCCAGAACCTGCTCCACCCACAAGACCTTGATCACGACTATCGCAAACAGCGTCAGAGGCGCGGCAAGCAGGACAGCAGCAGGGCCGAACAGCATCGTGACACCGATCGTTGCGAGCAGGGCCAGCACGGGTGGAAGTGCTGTGACCTCTGCCTGTACAAGCGGGGTGATAAAATTACCCTCGATAAAGTGTACGCCAATGTACATCAGGATAACCAAGCCTGCCTGGCGCGGCCCTTGGGTCAACGCCACCAGCACAGCCGGTATGGCAGCGAGGATCGGCCCGGCATAAGGGATAAACGCCAGCATCCCGCCCACCAGCCCAAGCGCAAAGGCGGCCTCGATCCCGAGCAACCACAGGCCAAGGCCCGACAGAATGCCAATCACCACCATCACCACAAATTGTCCGGCGAGCCAGCGCTGCAAGATAAGTTTCGTCCGGTCGAACACCTTCTCCGCCCGATCGCGATAGGCCTCAGGAAGCAATTTCAGGCACATACCCCTATAAAGATCGGGTTGCGCTGCGAGGTAAATGCTGGCGAAAAAGGTTACGACTGCATAACCAACCCCCAGCGCGAGACCTTGTCCGATAGTCGACAACAGCGCGGCTGCCCAGCCTGCACCGTTTGTTGCGCCTGCCCCGCGCAATTGTTCCAGCGCATAACGACCGTATGGGTGCTCCTGCAATCTGCTGACCAGCACTTTCAGTCCGGCGGGTGCCTGCTGCGCAACCTCATTCATTTGGCCAGCAGCGACCGAACCAAAGAACCACATGGCGCCACCGAACACCGCCAGCAGCAAGATGACAACCACCCCGAGCCCCAGCGGCAGACCGAGCCGGCTTTTCGTCGCCAACACCCTGGCGCCAGCCCGTAATCCGATCGCAAACAACACGGCGGCAAAGAACAACAAAACCAGATCCGCGAGGCGCCAAAGTGCATATCCAACCGCGCCAATCAGCAGGGCCACCAGTATTCGTTGCGTAAATTCGCCGAGGCCCGTGGCCCTGAAAGAAGGTGGCGAAGTTTCGGGCAGCGGCATGGGAAAAGTCCCTTCACGCGGAGCCTGATTTCGCTCTGGCACCCGCGCACCCGCTATCCTTCACCCGAGCCGGAGAAGTCAAAATCAATCGACTGAAACAGGCTGAGCTGGGTACATTCCGAAGCTGGTCGGCAGCCTGCGCACGATCTTATTGGCATGGTGGGATGGCGACTTGGCAGCAATTGCGTGGACCCGCTTTCGTGCAGGAGAATGCGGTCATGTTATGGGACGCTGCGTCAATCCGCGGATATGCTGTTGTTGCCAGCGATGGCGTTTCGGGAACGGTCGGCGATTTCATTTTCGAAGACGGTGGTTGGACCATAAAATGGCTGGTTGTAGACACGGGTGCCTGGTTTTCCGGCCGCAGGCTGTTTGTACCGGTCGCGGCGTTCGGACATCCGGACCCGGAAACCCGGGAATTTTCGCTTGATCTGACTTTGGCCCAATTGGCCAATTGTCCAGACGGTGACGCTGCTGAACTGCGCGACGCCGGGACAGGTGCCCATTTTATCCAAGGTGAAGTTGACGAAGGCCGTTCGCCGCATGCCGGCCCACATTATCGCAGCTTGGCGGTCCTGAGCGAGGCTTCGATCGAAGCAACCGATGGCGACGTGGGGCATGCCGAAGATTTTTTGATCGATGCCCGTGATTGGCAAGTCAAATACCTTGTCGTTCATGCGTCAAACTGGTGGTTCGGCGAGAAAATCCTGATTTCGACCCATGTCATTACCGGCATCGACACTATGCGGAACATCCTCAAGATCGATGCGTCACGCCAATTTGTGAAAGATGGCGCACGCTTTTCGCCTGAACAGACTGTCGATGGGGCTTTCGACGAGTCTTTCGAAACCTATTTTGGCATTCGATTTGTCAAAAAATGAAGCGCCGGCCTTGGGCGTGGATCTGCATCGGCAAGGTCGCGATCCATGGCATGATACCAAGCCGCGCAAAGTGCGTCTCACCCGAGCCACTTACCTGACCGCCCACGATACCAACAGGTTGTGGTGGCGATTGCGAAGGACATTGCCGTGGCGATGACCAATAGCGACAAACTGACTGGACTGACCGCAACGGTTGCCAGCGCCCGGCTGTTGACCGATGGGCCCAACGCGCTTGTGCGGGCAGGGCAGCGGTCGGTCTTGCGTATCGCATTCGATGTCCTGCGCGAGCCGATGCTGGCGCTGCTGCTGGCCGGCGGAGTGGCCTATCTGATGCTGGGCGATCGGGTTGAGGCGTTGATACTGCTCAGTTTTGCACTTTTCTCGATTACGGTGACGGTGGTCCAGGAAACCCGCACCGAACACGTACTGGAGGCGTTGCAGGACCTTTCTGCTCCACGTGCGCTGGTTATCCGTGATGGTGCGCGAACCCGTATCCCGGGGCAAAACGTGGTACGTGATGATCTGATCGTGCTCGAACAGGGTGACCGGATTGCCGCAGACGCGACACTGATCGAAGCGGCCGACCTGCAAACCGATGAATCGCTCCTGACAGGGGAATCGCTGCCCGTGGGCAAAGTCGCGGCAAAGGGCGGCGGTGCCACGGGCGCCCATCGCCCCGGGGGAGAGGGGCAGGCCACAGTCTATTCCGGATCCCTGGTCGCGCGCGGCAGCGGCATTGCACGGGTGTTGGCGACTGGTCCGCGCAGCGAAATCGGGCAAATTGGTCAGTCGTTGGCGACACTCGAAACCGAGGCTCCGCGGCTGCACGCTGAAGTCAACCGGATCGTGATGCTGTGCGCGGTTGCTGGCGGTTTGGTGGCACTGACGGTATTCGTTTTGTTCGGGCTGTTGCGCGGTAGCTGGGTCGAGGCAGTACTGGCCGGAATTGCCATTGGCATGTCGCTCCTGCCCGAAGAATTTCCAGTTGTCCTGACCGTGTTTCTGGCAATGGGGTCGTGGCGGATCGGCAAAGTGGGTGTGCTGACCCGGCGCGCGGCTGCGATCGAGACGTTGGGTTCGGCCACTGTGCTGTGCACCGACAAGACCGGCACGCTCACCGAAAACCGCATGTCGGTGGCCGACCTGTGGCTACCATCGGGTGAGACAACGCATGTTGCCCGCGACGGCACACATGCGGGAGCCTATGCTGAATTGGTCCGGGTTGCGGCGATGGCGAGTGCGCCAGAGCCGACAGATCCAATGGAAGTTGCCTTGCAGCGCATTGCGCCTGCGATCGGTAAATTCCCTCCGAAGCTCGTTCATGCTTATGCGTTGCGCCCCGAATTGCTGGCGATGTCCAACATTTGGGATGATCATGGTGCGCTGACTTTGATGGCAAAAGGCGCTCCGGAAGCTATTGCGGACTTGTGTCATCTGACGCCTGACGCGCATGCCAGGATGACCGCAGCTGTGGAGATCATGGCGGTGCGCGGCATTCGCGTGCTGGCTGTTGCCACGGCCAATCCTCGCGATCACAATTGGGCCGCAACGCAACACGACTATGACTACACTTTGACGGGGCTGGTCGGTCTGGCTGACCCGCTGCGCACCAGCGTGCCCGAGGCAGTGGCGCAATGTCGCAGCGCCGGTATCCGGG
>CAIPWG010000110.1 GCA_903868655.1 uncultured Sphingomonadales bacterium | reverse complement strand
GCGCGGCAAGCCCAAAACCTGACAGTGGGTTTCTATTCGCCCTTTGGCGAAGGTGCGGTCAACAGTTTGAAGCGCAAGGCGGGCTCGCTCGACTGGGTTGCGCCCACGTTGATGTCGCTTGATCATCAGGGCAATTTCATTGCCACCGATGATACCCGTATGCGTCGTGTTCTGGCCGGGCAAATCCACCACCCACTGGTGGTCGACGTGGTCCAGAACATCGCCAACGGCGCCTGGGATGGTGAAGGCACGACCCGTGCACTGGCCAACCCGGCGCGCCGCGCGGCCATCGAACGCGGCATCGACGACGCGCTGGCCGCGAACGGCGATGCCGGGGTGATGATCGATTTTGAAAGCATGCCGGCCCATGGCATCGGCTTGCTGCGCCAATTCATCGGCGAATTGCATGCGCGGCTGGCCCCGAAGCACAAGCTGGTGAGCGTAACCCTGCCGATCGATGATGAAGCCTGGGATCCGCGCGCCTTTGCCAAAGTGGCCGACAAGATCGTGCTGATGGCTTACGACGAACACTATATGACCGGCCCTTCGGGTCCGATCGCGTCAAACAACTGGTTTGTCGGCCATATCAGCGACGCATTGAAGGATGTTCCGCCCAACAAGGTCATCGTGGCGCTGGGCAGTTACGGTTATGACTGGCATGGTGGCGAGGCCGATCCGGTTTCGGTCGAAGAAGCCTGGCTGGCCGCGCTCGAATCGGGCACGCGTCCGACATGGGACAAAATCAGCGGAAACGCGGGCTTTGCATTCGACGACGACGATGACAAAAATCCCGCCACACCGGGCATCCGTCACGATGTCTGGGTGCTCGATGCGGCCACGAGCTGGAACCAGATGCAGGTGCTGGGGCAATTGGGCATCGGTTCCATCGCCGTCTGGCGGCTCGGATCCGAAGACCCCGGTTTCTGGACCGCGCTGACCGCATGGCGCCAAGGTGGCAAGGCCCGCCCCAACCTCGGTCCCTTGCGGGAAATGACCAATGTCGACATCGAAGGCAATGGCGAGATTCTGCGCGTGGATTCGGTCCCGCAGGCTGGCAATCGCTCGTTGACGTATGATTCGCGATCCGCGCTGATCATGCAGGAAAGCTACGACCAGTTGCCCACGCCTTATGTCGTGCGGCGGACAGGTGACCGGCCCAAACAGATCGCGCTGACATTCGATGACGGCCCCGACCCGCGCTACACGCCGCAAATTCTGAGCGTGCTTGAAAAGTATCACGTGCCCGGCACGTTTTTCGTGATCGGCGGCAATGGTGTTGAAAACCGCGGGATACTTGAACGCATCTTGGCCGATGGTTCGGAAATCGGCAACCACAGTTACACCCACCCGAACATGGCCGATGTCAGCGACACCGGCATCCGGTTGGAACTGAACACCACCCAGCGGTTGATCGAAGCGTACACCGGGCGCTCGACCCGGCTGTTTCGGGCGCCCTATTTTGGCGATGCCGAGCCAACCACCCCCGACGAACTGGGCCCCGCCCTGATTGCTCAACAACAGGGCTATACTGTGGTCGGCCTCCACGGCGATCCGGGTGACTGGCAAAAACGCACTGCCGACGACATTTTTCAACGCACCGTCGCGGCAGTGGAACAGGCCACACCTGATCGTACGGTCAATGTCGTACTGTTGCACGATGGCGGCGGCGATCGCAGCCAGACCGTGCTCGCCCTGCCCCGGATCATCGAAAAACTGCGCGCCGACGGCTACAGTTTTGTGCCTGCGTCACAGCTCGCAGGGCTCGATCGCGATGCGGTCATGCCCAAAGTCGAAGGCTGGGATCTGGTGGCGGTACGCCTCGATGTCGGCATTTTCCTGGTGCTGGCCGGATTGCTGTCGAGCCTCAACTGGTTGTTCTTTTTTGCAATCGCGGTCGGCGTAATCCGCGCGGTCGGCATGACCGTGCTGGCGCTGTTCGCGGGGCGCCACAAAGACATGCAGCCCCCGGCAGACCCGGTTGACGGGCCATGGCGTCCGCTCGTGTCGGTCATCATCCCGGCGTATAACGAAGAACGCGTGATCGAAAGCTCGGTGCACCGTATCCTCGCCAGCAACTATCACCCGATGGAGGTGATCGTTGCCGACGACGGGTCGAAAGACCGCACCAGCGAAATCGTCCAAGCGGCATTTGGCAACGAACCACGCGTGCGGCTGATGACAATGGTCAACGGCGGCAAGGCCAATGCGCTCAATCGCGCGCTGGCGGTTGCGACCGGCGAAATCGTGGTTGCACTCGATGCTGACACACAGTTCGAGCCGGAAACCATTGCCCGGCTGGTGCGCTGGTTCAGCGACGAAGCTATCGGTGCGGTGGCCGGCAATGCGAAAGTGGGTAACCGCGTCAACATTGTCACACGCTGGCAGGCGGTCGAATATGTGACTGCACAAAATATCGAACGCCGTGCGTTGACGCGGTTCGATGCGATCATGGTCGTGCCAGGCGCAGTCGGAGCGTGGCGCCGCAGCGCGTTGGAAGATGTCGGCGGTTACCCCGAAGACACGCTCGCCGAAGACCAGGACCTGACCATCGCGATCCAGCGCAAGGGCTGGAAGGTGGCTTACGACGAAGACGCCGTGGCCTGGACCGAAGCCCCTGAAACATTGCGCGCGTTGGGCAAACAGCGCTTCCGCTGGGCCTATGGCACCTTGCAATGCCTGTGGAAGCATCGCCGTATCCTGTCCAACCGCACACCGTCGGGGCTGGCTTTCGTGGGCATGCCACAGGCGTGGATGTTCCAGATCGTGTTTGCGATGATCTCTCCCTTGATTGATCTGGCGCTCGCCATCTCGATTGTCGGCACAGGCATGCGTATTGCCCAGCATGGCTGGGCACAGACCCAAACCGACGTGTTGCGCATGCTGGTCTACTGGATCGGGTTCACCACCATCGACCTCGTCTGTGGCTGGATCGCCTATCGGCTCGATGTGCGCGAAAAGCGCTTTCCCGCCATCCTGCTGCTGACCCAACGGTTCGTCTACCGCCAGCTGATGTATGGCGTGGTGATCCGCGCGGTCGGTGCCGCGCTGGCGGGCCTGGGCATCGGCTGGGGCAAGCTGGAGCGCACCGGGCGGGTCAATACCCAACCGCCAATCGGCTAGGACTGCGCGCAATGTGGCCTTCTGCCCCGACCGCCGGGCGGAGAAGGGATTACATGCGTTGCATCGTGCAAACCACTGGTGCGTCAGGGTGCCGCAGCCCGCTCGATCTGTATTCCTGCGACAAGGTCGTCCAGCACAACATGCCGCGACCGAAGAATGTCCCGCAGCGCACGCCGCGCACGGTGCAGGAGCGATTCCATCGCTTTGATATGCAGCCCCAGGATGTCCGCCGCTGCCGCGTTGGAAACGCCTTGGATATAACACAACACCAGCGCCACGCGATAGCGTTCGGGCAAAACCGCCAGCGCATCGGCAACCTCGGCATGGGCCTGTTGTGCCTCGATCATCCGATCGGCCAACGGTGCCTCGTCGATCATTTCGGGCAAATCGGGCGTTACAATCACGCGGAATCGTCGCTTGCGATCAAAGCACAAGTTCAATGTGATGCGATGCAGCCAGCCGACCAGTCCCGCCCCGCTGGGTGTCCAGCCGGCAGCATGTTGCCACAGCCGCGCAAAGCAGTCCTGCACGACATCTTCGGCTTCATGCGAATCGCCAAGCACGCGCACCGCAGCACGATGGAGCATGGCGTCATAGCGGTGAACCAGCACAACGAAGGCCGCGACCGAACCGGTCCCGACCATCGCCACCAAAGCAACATCGTCAATTTCTGCGAGTTCGATCGCCGCGAGTGTTTCAGGCATGTCGAAGCCGGCCTGACAATCATTTTCGTTGGCCCTGCGGCCCAACACATCGATCAGGGCGTAATCGCCAGACATGGCCAAAGCATGATTTCCGTCGCGCAAGTGGTCTACTCCACCCCCCGGTCAAATCCGCCCCAACCCGACTGAATTGCTGGGGCCGGGTCGATGAACGGGAAATTTACGGCGAACCGTGCGATGTTCTTTTTTTGACCGGCTTGCATGACATGGTTTTACGACTATTCCACGTTAGCCATTCTGGACCTCACACGCCCGCAATTCGCCTTTGGCGATGCAGGCTTGGGGGCCAGCATAATTTCGACAGGCGGGAGGAGGGTCATGCCAGCCATCCGCCATCCAGACCACGGTCCGCACGGCCCAAGGCCCGACGACCAATTCCCGGATGACAGAATGCTGATGCAGCGCAAATTTTCGCAGTTCCTGGCCTCGGTCGCACCGGTCGCTCTCGGATGTTCCGCAGGGTTGTTCGCAGCAGTGCCCGCCTTTGCCGACACCACCATCTCCACCGGATCAACCCAGACACTGGCGACTTCGACCGCGGGCAATGTCACGGTTTCAAGCACCGGCACTCTGACCGGCACTTCGGGCGCAGCGGTCACGGTCAATTCGTCGAACACGGTCACTGTCAACGGCGGCGGCACGATTTATGCCGGTACGGCCAGCACCGCGACCAGCGGCGCGATCGGCATACAGGTGAACCCGGGCAACACGACCACGATCACCAATGGCGGCACCATTGCTGTGCTGGAAAACTTTACCCCCTCGATCAACGGCGGCTATGTCACCGGGCCGGTCTCGGCTGTCAGCGGCCGCTATGGCATTTATGGCGCGCCGGGCGGCACGATCACCGGAAACGTTTCAAACACTGCGGCTGTTACGACCAACAATGTAACGACCACTGGCACAATCGTTGTCGACGGCGAACAATCGGCGGGCATTCAACTCGACAGTGCGCTCACCGGCAATTTCAGTAACCAGGGCAACATCACCGTGCTGGGTGACAAGTCCTACGGCGTGAAGCTGGCAGGGGTTACCGGCAATGTGACCGTAGGCGGTGTCCTCACCGTGACCGGCAGTGCCGCACAAGGCTACGTGCAGGCGGGTTCCGTGACCGGTGTCGTGCTGCTCGATGGTTCGATCAGCAATGGGTACACGTACACCGCGACCAATGGTCAATCGCTGATCCTCGATCGTCCATTGCTGAACACTGGCCCGTTGACGGGCACCACCTATCTTTCGGTCGGCACGGCCCCAGTGGTCGAAATTGACGGCAACGTGACCGGCGGCGTGCTGATCAACTCGCCCACCTCGTCAACCTCGACCGACACCAACCGAGGCAGCATCACCGCCTATGGCAACAATCCCGCGCTGCAGATCGGCGGGGCCAGCAACATTGTCATCGGCGCCAATGCCAATACCGACAACGGCAGCCTGAACGCGAACACCAATTCGGGCAGCTTTGCACTCGGCATCGACGGTGCGGTTACCGCAAACTCCTATTACAGCTCCACCGCGGCTTATGGTGTGGTCGTCGGCGGGCGCGGCGGCACGGTCACCCTGACTGGCGGGTTGGAAGTTTACGGCACAGTCACGGCCTCGACGATCGACACCGCAGCCACGGCCATCCTGATCAACCAGGGCGCAAACGTCAGCACGATTTTCAACTCGGGCTCGATCAAGTCTTCGGCCAGCGAACCTTCGGTCGGCAATGTTTACGCCATTCAGGACCTGTCCGGTACGGTCACCACTTTGACCAACCAGGGCTTTATCAGCGCCTCGGGCAAGACCAACGGAACGCCCACTGCGATTGATCTGTCGCACAACACCAGCGGCGTCACGCTGACCCAGAACTATTCGGTGACCAACCAGACCAACGAAAAAACCGATGTTTCGACGACCGGCTACAACCCGCTGACCGCGACACTCTATGCCGGCATCACCGGGGACATCCTGTTGGGCTCCGGCACCAACACGATGACGATTACAAGCGGCGGCATTTCCGGCAATACCTATTTCGCCGGTGGCAGCACGAACACCGTAACCGCAGGTGACGTGACCCGCTGGGTCGGCAACATCAATGTCGGCAGCTCGGCCGGGGCTGGCGCGCTGGCCATGACTCTGAACAACTATGCCCAGTTCAACGGCACGCTGAATCTGTTCAACAGCACGGGCAGCCTGACATTGAACAACAACGCCAGCTTCCTCGGCACGATCAACCAAGGCGGCAATTTCGATGTCGCGATCAATGGCGGCACGTTCGGCACCAATGCTGTCACGACCAGCGCGGTGCGCAATCTGACGGTCGGATCGGGTGCCGCCCTGCGCGTCTTTGTCGACGGCACAACGGGCACGTCTTCGCAGTTGGTCACCAACAGTGCCACCTTTGCCAGTGGCGCCAAGATTTCCCTCGCGGTCAATTCGCTGAGCAATATCGTGGGCAGTTATGATGTTCTGACCGCCACCACTCTGACTGGCGCCAGCGCACTGACCAGTTCGTCGCTCAACCTGCCGGTCCTGTTCAACGGCAGCGTGACCACCGATGCGCACAATGTGTATGTCAACATTGCACGCGCCACCGCGACACAATTGGGGCTGACCAGCGGTCAAACGGCGGCCTATGCGGCCATTCTCAATGACGCGGCGGCGAATACGGCAATCCAGAACACGCTGCTGGGGATCTATGACACCCCGACGCTGCGCAATCGCTTCAATGAACTGCTACCCAATTATTCGGGCGGTACGTTTGACATCGTCTCGCGCGCAACACGCATTGCCGATGCGCACTACACCGACGACACAACGATGTTTTCGATCAGCGATTCGGCGGCGTGGATCGAACCGATCGTATTCCGTGGCACACGCACCTTTGGTGATACCCCGGGCTTCAAGACCACCGGTGGGGGCCTTTCGCTGGGTGCCGAAAAGGTTACCCCGGTCGGCAACCTGGGCTTCCAACTGGCATTTTTGACCGGCAATGCATCGACCAGCACGATCAATCAAAATCTGGTCGCGGCCACAGCCCAGACGGTCAAGGCCAGTGCAGTCGAGCTCGGCCTGTTCTGGCGCAAATCGATCGGCCCGTTGTATGTTTGGGCCGGAGGCAACCTGGGCCGCGAATCGTTCAATTCCAGCCGCACATTTTATGGTTCTTATACGAATACCACCAGTTCGTCGGTGTCGACGGTCAACTTTACCAATGCGGCGGCCGGGCATTGGGCCGGCTGGTCAGCCGCTTTCAATGCTGGCGTGTCCTATACTCTGCCCATCGGCGAACATTTCAGCCTGCGTCCGCGCGGCCTGGTGGAATATGACTACCTGAAGGAAAACCGCTACATCGAAACCGGTGACAATGCGATCGCGTTGACGGTTGCCGGCCGCAACAGCAGCCAGACCACTGCAACCACCACGCTGATGGCACAGTGGAGCGCGGGTCCTTCAAACCACGAAGGCCGCCCTTTCGCGATCAATGTCGAAGCCGGACGTCGCAGCGCACTGTCGGGCAACCTGGGCCAGACCACCGCAACGTTTGAAACCGGTGACACGTTCACGCTCAACGGCGGCCGCCTGCCTTC
>CAIPWG010000109.1 GCA_903868655.1 uncultured Sphingomonadales bacterium | reverse complement strand
GTGCAAAATATACGCTCAGCGATTTTAACCAGGTGGTGGTCGACGGCGGCAATGTGCCGATCGATGTGCTGGCGGGTCATGTCGAACGCTATATTGCCGCAGCCAAAGGCTGATGCGCTGACGGGGCGCATCCTCTACAGCTTCCGGCGCTGCCCTTATGCGATGCGCGCGCGGCTGGCCATGGCAGTCAGCCGCGTCAACTGTGCTTTGCGCGAGGTCAAGCTGTCGGCAAAGCCGGCCGCCATGCTGATCGCTTCGCCCAAAGGCACTGTGCCCGTGCTGGTGCAACCGGACGGCGCGGTCATCGATGAAAGCCTGGACATCATGCGCTGGGCGCTGGCGCAGAGTGACCCGTCTGGCTGGCTGATGCGCGATGATCCGGCACTGATCGCCGCCAACGATGGTGCGTTCAAACGCGCACTCGATCGTTACAAATATCCGGACCGGTACGGCACGGACGCTTGCGAACACCGCGCCATGGGCCTGGAATTCCTGCGGGGGCTCGAAACACGACTGGCGTTTTCCGATGCACTGTGCGGCCCGCATTTTGGCCTCACCGATGCGGCGATCGTGCCGTTTGTACGCCAATTTGCAGGTGTTGAACCGGCATGGTTTGCCGTACAATCTTTGCCCCGCGTCCAACGCTGGCTGGACGCGTTCCTGGGCTCAGCACTTTACGCCGCGATCATGCTGCGCCTTGCGCCGTGGTCTCCCGGCGATCCGCCCGTGCCGATGCCACAGGCTCCGCTTTGACCGCAACGGGCTCAGCAGGCACGGCCGCCGCTTTGGGCTTGGGTTTGGGTGCCAGCCAAATGAAGCAGGCAGCAAAAGTAAGGATAGCGGCGCAACCCAGAAACACGGTGTTCGTCGCCAAAGTCACAGCTTCGGTGGTGACCAGATGGTCGAGCGTCATCCGGCCCGCCAGCCCCTGCTGCATCATCGCATCGGTCGGGTGCAACAATCCAGACAGCTCGGCATGGGCATATTTGGTCTCGCGGTCCCACAGGGTCGCTGAAATCGACGTGGCAAAAGCGCCTGACAAAGTACGCATGAAATTCTGAATGCCCGCTGCAGACGCAGTTTCCTGCGGCAGCACCGCTCCCAGCGCCAGCGTAGTCGTGCCCACAAAGAAGAATGGCATGCCAAACCCTTGCATGAATTGGGGCAGCGCAATGTCGAAAAAGCTCATGCCGGTGATCCAGTTGCTGCGCAGCCCGGCCATGATCGCCAGCCACGATACCCCGAAACAGATCAGCAGCCGCACATCAAACTTGTTGGTCATTTGCGCCGCGATAGGTGACATCACCACCGCAAGCACGCCCATGAAGCCCATCGCCCGTCCGGCGACCGTTGCGGTGTAATCAAGATTGGTTTGCAGAAACAGCGGGGTCAGCACGACCATCGCGAAAAACGCGCCATAGGATATGCTTTGCGTGATCACCCCGATCGTAAATCCGCGATGGCGAAACACCGACAGATCGACCACCGGGTATCGCTCGGTCAATTCCCATATCAGGAAAGCCACAAAGCCGACCGCCGCAACCACGCCCAACGTGCAGATCAGGCTGCTCGAAAACCAGTCTTCCTCACGCCCTTTGTCGAGCATGATCTG
>CAIPWG010000108.1 GCA_903868655.1 uncultured Sphingomonadales bacterium | reverse complement strand
TGCCCGTAACCCGACCATTCGCAAACCGCAGTGCGGCTGCCTCTGCCCCGAGCAGTGTCAAATTGTCTTGCCGGCGCAGTGCGCTTTGCACTGCTGCGCGAAAGCGCTTGCGATCCGCCTGCACCCGCGGGCCCTGCACGGCACTACCTTTGGAGCGATTGAGCATTCGATAATGGATAGCGCCCGCATCAGCGGCGCGTGCCAATATCCCATCAAAGGCATCAACTTCCCGGACCAGATGCCCCTTCCCAAGGCCACCGATCGCTGGGTTGCAGCTCATCGCACCGATCAAGCCGGTGTCAAAAGATACGAGCGCGGTGCGCGCGCCCATCCGCGCGGAAACCGCGGCTGCCTCAACCCCGGCGTGGCCACCACCGACCACAATGACATCAAACTGCTGCATAGCGGCGGTGTTAACGGATTCGCGCGGGCACGTCAAAAAAGCCGATGTTCCACGTGAAACATCGGCGTTATTTGCCGATGCAAAAACGCCCAAACAGCGCGTCGAGCATCGCCTCGATGTCCGCACGACCCACCAGAGCATCAAGCCCACGCCGCGCAACCCGCAAGCCCTCTGCAGCCAACAGCGGATCCCGCTCCACACATGCGACTTCGAGCGCTGAACGCACCGTCTCCAGACACCCTGCCTGGCGTTGGTTCAAAGCAGCCTGCCCAGGCAATGGCATCGCCCCGCGCGCGGCCACAATCAAAGCTGCCCGCAAGTCACTGATCCCCTCACCGGTTGCCGCAGAAACACGCAGCGCTTTGGGTCCTTTGACGAGACAATCCGATCGATCGCACTGAGCGGCTATTTCCCATAACGGACGATCGACCGGCCCACATCCCGCAGGACCAAGCCACAAGACAAGGTCGGCACGATCGGCCTCTGCCCTCGCCCGCGCGATTCCAATGGCTTCGATGGTGCCAGCGCCCTCATCACGCAAACCGGCGGTATCAACAAAACTGAACGGCACACCGCTCAACGCAACACTTTGCACCAGAACATCCCGTGTGGTTCCAGGCTCGGCCGAAATTATAGCTGCATCATTCTCAACCAATGCGTTGAACAGTGTGGATTTCCCCGCATTCGGCGGCCCCGCCATGACTACCCGAAACCCCTCGCGTAGCGGCTCGGCCCGCGGACGATCCAGCCACTCGGCGATCTCTGCCATCAATTGAGCGGCTGCCGAACCAAACCCCACCGGCAACAAATCACCCTCGCCGTCCACATCGCTTTCATCAGCAAAGTCCAGCGATGCTTCAACCGAAGCAGCCAAAACCAATACCCGATTGCGCCAGGTTTCAGCAGAGCGCGACAGTGCACCCCCTGCCATGGCTTGCGCGCTGCGCCGCTGCAGCTCGGTTTCGGCGGCCAGAACATCCGCCAAACCTTCCACCTCAGCCAGGTCAAGCCTGCCATTGGCAAACGCCCGCCGTGTGAATTCGCCCGGTTCGGCCTGACGCAATCCAAGTCCGGTCAATGTGTGCGTTACGGCTTGTGCTACAGCGCGGCCACCGTGCAGATGCAGCTCTGCGCAATCTTCTCCAGTCGCGCTATGTGGCCCGGGAAACCACAAGACCAAAGCATGATCCAGCTCTGTGCCATCACGCGGATCAATCAGTTTCCGCAAACTCGCGCGACGCGCAACGGGCAACCCTTTGGACAGCTGTCGTAAAACATCCCCCGCCTCGGGCCCACTGATCCGCATGACGCCCAGCGCAGCGGGCAACTGGCCCGAACTCAGCGCAAATATCGTAGCTGCCGTCATTGCCCCGCCACTCCTGCCACATCAGCCAGGATCATCAGCGCATCCGATTATTCCGGCGCTTTCCCCCTGGACTTGAATGCGCCTGTACTCTGATCGACAAATTGCTGAAACATTTTCAGTCCAATTTCGCCCATGGGCGCAAGCTGACGCGCAAATCCGTGGAGCTGATCAAGCGAATTTTCATTTTTCATAGCTTTTACAACGGCTTCTACATAAGCAGCTTGTGCCTCGGCAACGTCGGGCAAACCCAAAAGCCGCCGCGCCTCATCAGGCGTGCAATCGAATTCCACGTGTACTTTCATGGCAGTGTCTCCCGCACTTGCTCCTCTGGGCAAGATTGTCACGCAACCTTGGCAAAGTCTATCGGACACGCCAATCACCTCATCGACCAAACCCAACCACCAAAGGATCAATCACATGGGACAGATGATCTCGATCAACCCGATCGATGCCGACGGCGCCATTCCCGCCTATGTCGCGCATCCGGAAGGAACCGCCAAGGCTGGCATTATCGTCATTCCTGAAATCTTCGGCGTGAATGCCGGCATTCGCAGCAAAGTCGATAGTTGGGCGGCACTCGGCTACCTCGCAATCGCGCCCGATATTTTCTGGCGATTTGCCCCAGGCGTAGAGCTTGATCCCGATGTGCCCACGCAAATGCAGGAAGCTTTTGGTTATTTCCAACAATATGACGCTGATCTGGGCGTTGATGATATCAAGGCGGTGCTTGCCTGGGCCAAGGACCAAGGCCTCGCCAAAACCGGACTGGTCGGATTTTGCCTTGGTGGCCGCCTTGCTTACATGGCTGCGACACGCACCACGGTTGATGCAGCAGTCGGTTACTATGGCGTGATGATCGACACGATGCTTGATGAAGCAAGCCACATCAGCGCCCCACTTGCGCTGCACATCCCGACCGCCGATCACTTTGTCAGCGCAGAAGCACAAGCATCGATCCACGCAACGCTCGACCACACACCACACGTAACTCTGTGGGATTATGAAGGGCTCGATCACGGCTTTGCTGCTGAAACCGGCAATCGTCGCGATGATGATGCCGCTCGCCTGGCTGATCAGCGCACGCGGGATTTCCTCGCCACAAATCTCGCGTAAGGTCGCGCAAGGCTTGCAACCACCCAACGTTGCAAGCCTGCCTGACAACCGCAAACGGGATGAGGAGAACAACGATGCAACAGGGCCTTGCCGCATGGCATCATTATATGGTGTGCAACGATATAAACCTGTTGCCAGACCTGATCGCCGACGAAGCGGTCTTCCACTCCCCGGTTGTACACAGACCTCAGACAGGCAAAGCCAAAGTGTTCGCTTATCTCAGCGCGGCCAACAAAGTCTTGGGGAATGAAACTTTCCATTATGTCCGCGAGTTGGTCGATGGACCCGAAGCTTTGCTGGAATTCGTTACCGAAGTTGATGGGATCATGATCAACGGTGTCGATCTGATCCGCTTTGATCACGACGGGCGGATCGTTGATTTCAAAGTCATGGTGCGGCCGCTGAAAGCAATCAACAAGCTTTGGCAATTGATGGCCCAACAACTCGAGCATCAGGCTTAAACAACTACGGCGCAGGTTTGACCCTGCGCCGTGTTGTTCCGACAGACCGTTCTCGCGAACCGTTACTGGTTCATGGTTGCGAAGAAATCTTCGTTGGTTTTGGAATCCTTCATCTTGTCGAGTAGGAATTCCATCGCATCGACCGTGCCCATCTGCAGCAGAATACGGCGCAGCACCCACAGCTTTGACAGCTGGTCTTTGGGAACCAGCAGCTCTTCCTTGCGCGTGCCACTCT
>CAIPWG010000107.1 GCA_903868655.1 uncultured Sphingomonadales bacterium | reverse complement strand
TGACGAGCATATTGTTGCCGTTGAAGCCGGGCGGAACGAATATATACTGTACCCCGGTCCAGTTTTCGAAATATCCAGCCATGTTCAGACGGAAATTGCGGTTCCATGTTGTTTTGAAACCAATTTCGTAATTGGCCAGTGTATCGGCCTTGAACGGTTGGTTCGGGGCGATCGTGTTGCTGCCACCGGGGCGGAACCCGGTTGAGTACGTGGCATAGACCATCTTGTCTGGCGCGATTTGATAACTCGCGCTGATCTTGTGGGTTTCCCCGGTCTGGTTGTAGCGCGGAATGGGTATGACCACTGGTACGCCATTGGAATTCAGGACAACGTTGCCGTTCGCGTCCAATTGGTTGCCGAACGCAACGTTGTTGCAGGCCTGCAGCCGTGGTGCTGTGAATGGTGTCGCGCAACCCGCGCCAATTTCCTGCGCTGCCGCAGACGCAGTTCCGTCAAACCCGGTGGAATTGTTCTTTGCCCGGAAAAGGCGAATGCCAGCGGTGACCTTGAGTTCCGGTGTGATCGGATAGCTGCCTTCGCCGAACACTGCATAGTCTTTATAAGTACGGTCGGCTTCGCTGATGTAGTAAGCATCTCCGCGCAATTGCTGGCTGACCGTTGTTCCGACCGTTGGGCCAACAGTAGCCGAACTCGTGGTAAAGGCGTCAACTGCGGTGCCGAGCCCGGGAATGGCATATTGTTCGTTGATGTTCTTTTTCTGGAATTGATAAAATGCGCCAACTGTCAATGACACAGGCCATGACTTCGGGGCCGAAAGCCTGATTTCCTGCGTGAATTTGTTATAAGTATTGTCGCCAAGATAAACTTGGGTCGGGTTCAGTACATTCCCGCTTTTATCGTGGAACCACTGGTAGGATGCATATTGGGCCTTGTTATAGGCTACTGAATAATATGTGTAATCGTTGGAATTTTTCACACGACGGTGCATGTATCCCGTTGACGATACCACATCGAAATCACCAATTTTGCCATTGATGGTGAGTGCGGCCTGGTACCAGCTATCCCGATCTTCGGACAGGCTGTAATCATGGACGGTCAGGTCGCCGAAACGGGGATCAAAGTTGAACGAGCCTTTGGCGTCGAGATATTGATAGATCAACTGGGGCAGGATTTTCCAATCGCCAAATTCGGCCAGTGCCGAAATTCGGCCGCCGTATTCGTCAACCGGGTTGGCATTGCGTTTGGCAATGTTGTTTACGGCATTGCCTGCCAACGAACTGCTGTTGCTGATCGTGTAGGGGCCGATTGCGGCCTGTGTGTTGCGGTCATATTGGGTGTAGGTGTACGTGCCCGGCGCGTTGTCGATATATCCGCCGGTGTGATCGTAATAGGCCATCAGACGAATGGCCACATTCTTTGCCACCGGGATGTTGATGAAGCCTTCGTCAACAGTACCGAAATTGCTGCCAGCCTTGGAAAATTTGTTCAACGCGACATCGTAGCCGCCTTCGAACACGCCCAGCTTGGGCTTGTTGGTAATCAGACGCAGCGTGCCCGACAGCGAGGATGATCCGAACAGCGTGCCCTGCGGGCCCGACAGTGCTTCAACACGCTGCATGTCATAGACATGCACTTCGGGCATGCGCCCGGCCGTCGTTAACGGAATTTCGTCGAGATAAACGCCGGCTGTCGATAGCGCCGCACTGTCGCCCGTGCCGGTATCGTAAGCGACGCCGCGGAAATAAAGATCTGACCGGCCAGGCCCCAACGAAGAAAAGCTGACCGAGGGCAGCAGCGCGACATAGTCGTTGAAATTGACGACTTGGCGCTGTTCCAGCTTTTCGGTGGTCAGCGCTTGAAGACTGATCGGAACTTTCTGCACGCTTTCCGACTTGCGCGTGGCGGTCACAACAATTTCTCCCAGGCCAGCCGGCTTCGTGTCGGAAACGCCAGGCTGATCGGCCGGAGCGGCGCTTTGCGCAATGACGCCGCTCGGCGCCATCATCAGCGTAAGGCTGGTCGCGGCCAGCAGCGTGTTGCGCAGTGCCTTGCTATTTTGCCGGACGACATTGTGGTGCATCAACGGTACCCCCTCAGGCTCAGGTGTTCATCGATTCCTGCCGTGCCGAATAGACATCGTGTCTTTTGCAAACACTGCGCGGCAGGGATCACAGTTTCCCTATGGGGCAAATTCACCCCCGATCATGGGGCTTGTCAAATCTCTTCTAAGAATTGGAGCATCAGCTTGCCTGGTGTGTCGGAAAAGACACGGCTGTCATATCTAAAATTGCGCTCAGCCAGCGCGGACCCGCGTCATCGCCTGTTCATAGGCAGCTTGGATCGCCTGACCCTGAAAATGCGAATATTCGCATTTTGCCAAGATCGCCTGTGGCGGAAAGATCACTGGATTGTTGCGATATTCCGCTGGCATCAGCGCCAATGCCGCCTTGTTGGGGGTGGGGTAACGGATGGTTTCGGAAATATGCGCGCTGTTGTGCGCATCGAGCGCAAAGTTGATGAAGGCATGGGCCAGGTCGGGATTGGGCGCGCCCTTGGGAATGCACAGGCTGTCACTGGCCAGAATGCCACCTTCGCGCGGCACGACAAAGTCCAGGTCTTTGTCTTCGCGCATCACTTGCGCGATGTCGCCATTGTATTCGATCACCACATCGATATCGCCCGCCAGCAGCAAGTCCTGCCCGTTGTCATCATGAAACACCGCGACATGGGGTTTCTGTTTCATCAGCATCGCCTGAATGCGCGCAATCGTGGCCGGATCAGCAGAATTGGCGGGCAGGCCAAGGTACTTGGCCCCGATTTCAAACAATTCGCTGGCTTCTGCCAAAAGCCCGATACGGCCTTTGTAGCGATCTGAATCGAGTACCCATTTCCAACTGTCGGGCACGCCATCGACTTTCGATTTGCGATAACCGATGCCGGTGACGATCCAGGTGTAAGGCACCGAGACCTTGCGCCCCGGATCGAATGGCGGATTGAGAAAACGATCTTCGATATTGGCCAGATTGGGAATTCTGGCGTGATCGAGTTCGATCAGCGATCCGGCCTGGTGGAGCCTTTCCAGACAATCGTTTGACGGTACGATCACGTCGTACCCTGGATTGCCGTCGCGCAGTTTTGCGAACAATTCGTCATTGTTGGCAAACAGGCTGATATTCACATGGCTGCCGCTGGCCTTTTCAAAATCGGGCAGCGTGTGTTTGCCGATGTAGGTGTCCCAAGTGTAGAGATTGAGCGTGGGCCCGGCATTGTGTCGCGCGCACGCCCCCAGCGCACCGGTGAAGCTGAGCCCGATCCCGGCGAGGCCGACCTGGCTGAGAAAATGGCGCCGGGATTGGGTCATCGGGTCGGGGCTCCACCATGAACGCGCAGCAGAATCGCCGCGCTTTGTAAAAGCACAGTCAGGCCTTGAGCAACAAGTGGTCGCGTTCCCACC
>CAIPWG010000106.1 GCA_903868655.1 uncultured Sphingomonadales bacterium | reverse complement strand
TCCGTCACCCCATTCCGGATGACATGTTCGTTCCGGAAATCTGGTAAGGCACGAAGATATCGCCGCTTTTTAACGTTTCAAAAGTTGCTCTGCCTGATCAAGGTCCTCGGTGTGATCGATGTCCAGCGCAGCATCGGCGGCCAGCGTCAAAAACGGGGCATCCTGCAGCAGGGCACCAGCGCCCCGGTCGCCCTGCAGCGAGCACAGGGTATCAAAATGTTGGGCACCGAAAAGCACCGGTGGCAGCACGCCGTGGTGGCTGCGGCTGGCCAGTCGATCGCCGTCAAACCGCGCAAGCATGGCGACAAGATGGGCAAGAGGAACCAGTGGCATGTCAGCCAGCGCGATCATTATCGCTTTAGCCCCGCAGTCGCGCGCGGCTGCCACGCCCAATGCCAGAGAGCGAGACTGGCCGGCGCCGGGTGGATCGAGCAAGACTGTGCGATAGCCCGTCAGGGTGGGCGTGTCGGGGCTGATCACAGCCAGATGGGCACCAAACCCGATGCCGAGCAACATATCGGCGGCATGACGGGCAAGCGGCTTTCCCAACAGCGGCGCGGCCAGTTTGCCACCCCCAAACCGTGTGGCGCGGCCCGCAGCCAGCAGAACGAGTGCAATTCTGGCGGGAGTCACACGTTTTGTGTCGACTCGGCATGCCAGGCCGCCTGACCAGCACAGGCCTCGTAATCCTGAACCAGTTCGGCCAGGATCGACAAAGCCAGTGTGGCGGGGTTGCGGGCACCCGGGATCAGCCCGATCGAACCGCGCAAGGCATCGATGCGATGGGGCGCAACGCCAGCTGACTGCAAACGTTCGATCCGGGCATGATGTGTACGACGGCTGCCGACTGCGCCGTAATAGAACGCAGGCAAGGCGAGCGCATGGGGCAACAGAGTTTCCTCCCAATCGCGATCATGAAACGCAAACACGATGGCAGACCATGGATCGCTGTCGATCAGCGGCAGGTGCGTACGGGTAATCAAGGGCAACACGCCTTCGTCCAGCACGCCATTCTGCATCGGCGCAAACGCCGTAACGTCCACCCCATACCCCCGCGCCAGTCGCACCAGCGCCATCAGGTCTTCACCATGGCCGAGCGCTATCAGCCGCAGCGCAGGAGCATAAGTCTGAACATATGTGCCCAATTGCAGTTGCGCAGGCGTGCGCCGCGCCAGACGAGCGAGCGCCTCGGTCACCAAAGCCCGATTGGGCTGCGGGGTAAACAGCAGGTCAATGCCACCGCCGCAGGGCAGTCGGACGTCGATATACGGTGATCCGACGCCATAGCGCACGGTGCGTGGCTGGCCGCTGGCCAGCACTTCCAGCGCTTCGGTGGCAATGGCGCGTTCGATACAGCCGCCCGAAAACGAGCCAACCTGGCGTCCGTCGGCGAGGACCGCCATTTGCGTGCCGATTGAACGAGACGACGATCCCTCGATCGCGATCAGCGTAACCAACACGCCGGGAACGCCTTCACGCGCGCCCCGGTCGATCAGGCTGAGCGCATCAACCGGGCGTGCGGCGATCACGGTTTTTCACCGACATACAATTGGCGGATCGATTCCGGTGCATGGCACTGTTGCACCAGTTGGTTGGCGAGACGCAGGCGTTCCTCGGCCAGATTTGTGTTGGTCAGCGCATGCAGGCGCTCGCGCGCCACTTCATCGCCAGTGAACGGCCGCGTACCAACCGGTGCGGTGCCTTTGCCCAGAACGAACACCACATAGTTCATCATGTCAGCCAATTGGGCATTGTCGTGGATCCGGCTGTGCGCCACATTGGGCAGGCGGATCAGATAGGCGCGTGCTTCTGGCGTGCACATGAACCAGCCGACCCGGCCTTCGAGTTCGGGCAGGTGCGCGGGAACCGTATCGCCGTGCAATCCGTGGCAGCCGCCGCAGTGTTCGACATAGTCGCTGCGGGCCTGGTCGGGATCGGTCATCACATTATGCGGATTGGCCACGGCCGGAGCTGCATGAACATTGCCCTTCGGCAAGACCAGCCCCAGTGCCAGCACGCCGAGCCCAAGCGCAATCACCCCGCGCAAGAGGCCAAGCTCCCGGCGCATCGCAATCAGGCCGCGCCAACCAGCACAGCGGTCGAGCAATGGTATTCCATATTGCTGACGCCGAAGCACCAGATGATATCGTTGTTCAGTTGTTGCGTGTAAATCTGCGTGTCGCGGTCTGCGCCGTCGCAATTGCACTTGTTGGCAAAAGCTTTGCCGCAGCAATCGCGATAGGCAATCAGATAGGCCTTGCCGTCATCGGGGTTGATGCAAGTGCCGACCCACGAAACCGGTGAAGGCTCTGCGCCAGGAGGGCAACTGTGTACGCCGCCACCCGAACAGGTGCACAGCGCGCCATCGATCGCGCAATAACGCCAGTAGGTGCATTTGGTGTCGTCGGTGGTTTGTGCGGTCCGCGCGAACACCGTCTTTGCTTCGGGTGAGCGATCGGTTTTCGTAGCCGACGCGCGGCTGACCGGCAGTACCGGAAACACGGGTGCGGCAACCAGCGCAACACCAATGCGTGCAAGCATGCCACGGCGCGAGGTGCCACCGGCAAACCGGCGCAGAAGCTTTTCACCAAAGCTGTCAGCATTGAAAATCGTCATAGTTTCCCCCGTGGTCCGGTCGGTGGGCAGCGGCATGTTGCACCAGGGTAAACCGATTTGCGCAAATTGCCACTGCCGGAGATCGTGATTCAAAGCGTCGGTCGTGAAAAGCTGCCCCTCAAGCCGGCTCCGGCTTCAGGCCGTTGATGTAATCCTGCACCGAATGCACCCCCATCTCGTGCGCGATGACCAGGCTTTCCAAATGTTCGCGGCTGTTCACCAGACCCTTTGACAAGATCACGCCTTCGGCATCGAGCAGCACGGCAAACGGCAGCTTGCCAACTTCGTATGCCTGGCCAACTTCGGGGCCATTGATGAACTGATAGCTTTCGAGATTGTGGCTGGCGATCATGGCGCGCTGAATATCGGGCGTATCATCGCCGACAAAAATCAACTGTACCCGCTCATCGCGGGCAAAGCTTTTGGCCATTGGAATAAGGTTCTTGCACAAGGGGCATGTCGCGGAAACGAACATCAGCAAGCGCAGTGCGGAACCCGGTGCCGCGCCGCCGAGGCTGACTGCCGCACCATCGAGCGTTGTGGCGGGCATCGCCGGGGCTTTTGCACCGACCGAAGGTCCGCCAGCCGTGGTCAATGCACCAGCCGGGGCCACCCGCATATGGAGCACACCCACCTGCCGCGCCAACGCGAGCACGGCGATGACGAGCATCAAGATGATGATCCAGTCAAAGATCGCGGAAAGAGCAAGGACAGTCAGCATTGCAAAACTTAACTCCGTCCCCCGGCCAGCGGGGAGGCCACAAGCGCTGCGAGGGCATTGAACAGCAAAAACATCAGGAACACGGCAGCACCCGAAGCCAGAGCCAGCGCGATGTCGACCCCGTGCACTGTTTCACCTGGCGCCAGCGGCACGGCATGGACCGCTACCAAGGCAGCCAGCAGCAGATTGCGCAGCACCAGACCCCAGTGCAGCGGTTGCCGTAATTGTGACCGGCCACAGCCACAATCGATCGCCGTGCGGCCCCGCCGGATGTTGATCGCCATGCCTGCCGCAAACAGCACGAACAGCGCGGCGGCCGGCAGGCTGATCAGACTGGCCAAGCTACTTGTAAACACGCTGATAATCAGCCCGGTCCCAATCGCGACTTCGCTTGGCGGCAGCAGCATGGCCACCGGCATGACCCAGGTTTCAGGCAGCAATCGGTAATTTGCAATCACCCCGGGGACGAGGTCGCGGTGGCGCAACTTCGCAAGCCCAGCCTCGACAAAGACGATGCCGGTGCCGATGGC
>CAIPWG010000105.1 GCA_903868655.1 uncultured Sphingomonadales bacterium | reverse complement strand
CTGGATATCCTGCTTGCGCCACACCGCCCGGTTACCCACTGACCATGCCAAAATCGGCGCACGCAACCAAACCGGCTGGGCCGGCCCGACGTGCGCCGATTGCCGCAGTGGGTGGCTGGCTGGCGCCGCCGCGTTTCGTGCTTTTCATGGCGCTGTTCGGCGCGGGCAGCATGGCGTGGCGCGTGCTGGGTCACAGCCTGGCCGATGCGCTCGATCTGGGGTTTGACGGTGCGGCCCTCGTGTTTTTGTTGAGCCTGGTGCCGCTGTTCCTGAGACCATGCGACAGCACTGCGATGCGCCGGCAGGCGGCGCGCAACGATGCCAACCGGGTGGTGGTGCTGGGCATTACCTCGTTGCTGACGGTGGTGATCATGGCCGCAATTGTGGGCGAATTGCCGCATGTCGGCCATGGCGGCCATGGCGCGTTGGTGAAGCTGCTGGTTACGTTGATCCTGACCTGGCTGTTCGCCAACGTGGTTTATGCGTTGCATTACGCGCATCTCTACTACAGTCCGGGAGACAGTCCCGGCAAAGACGCCTGCGGGCTGGACATTCCTGGTGCCGACGATCCCGACTATCTCGATTTCGTCTATTTCGCCTTTACGCTGGGCATGACGTTTCAGACCGCCGACATCAACATTACCGGCAGGCCGATCCGGCGTATTGCCGTTTTGCACGGGTTCGCGGCGTTTATTTTCAACATCGGGGTGATCGCGTTCTCGATCAACGCGATTGGTGGCGCGGCAAGCGGGTAGGGGTTGGGCTGGGCCTTCGCGCAATGCAGACCGTCTGCTCTGCCACGAAATCCCTAACCAATAAGTCTTGTTGCGATGCACAAGTGTGCGGGCTAGAGCCTGCGCACCATCACGCGTGCCCGTCCGGGGTCCGCTGCAATAAGGGTAGAGCATGCGCATCGACATGATTCCCACCGGCGAAAATCCGCCGGAAAGCCTGAACGTTGTGATCGAAGTGCCGGTTGGCGGCGAACCGGTGAAATATGAATTCGACAAGGCGTCGGGCGCGTTGTTTGTTGATCGCATTCTGCACACACCGATGCGCTATCCGGCCAACTACGGGTTTGTTCCACACACGCTGTCGCCCGATGGCGATCCGCTCGATGCACTGGTGATCGCCCGTTCGCCGTTCGTGCCCGGTTCGGTCGTGCGCGTACGTCCGATTGCCGTGCTCAATCTTGAAGACGAGCATGGCGGCGATGAAAAGCTGATCTGCGTGCCCGACGACAAGACTTTTCCGTACTATACCGATGTTGCGGAAAAGTCGGATCTGCACGAAATCGTGCTCGCACAAATCGAACACTTCTTCACCCATTACAAAGACCTGGAAAAGGAAAAGTGGGTTCGCGTCGGTACCTGGGGCGGTGCCGAAGATGCTCGCCGGATTACGGTCGAAGCGATCGAACGCTACAACGCAGGCAAGTAACCGCGTTCAAAAGCCCCTCCCGCGGAAGGGAGGGGCTTTTTTGATGGCGCGTTCAATCGCCTGCCACGGTCATGCCGTCGACGCGCAGCGTCGGTACATCGATCCCGTTGATACGTTCCAGATCATGCGCGGGAACCAGCGCGGCAAACATGTCGAGCAAGTTCCCCGCCACAGTAAATTCGGCCACGGGTTCGCCGATCACGCCGTTGCTGATACGGTATCCGCTTGCGCCACGGCTGTAATCACCGGTCACCCCGTTGACACCACTGCCGATCAGTTCGGTGACGTAGACGCCTTCGCCAATATCGGCGATCAGCCCGGCGGGACTCACTGTGCCGGGCAACAAGGCGACATTGCCGGTGGACACATGCGGAGCACCCGAGCCACCGCGCGAGGCATGCCCTGTGGGCGTGCTGCCCAATTGCCGTGCCGCGGCCGAATCCATCAACCACCCGGTCAGGCGTCCGGCCTCGACCAACGTGCCGCTGGTGCTGCGCAAGCCTTCGCCATCGAACGGACGCGATCGCAAGCCGCGTGCGACATGCGGATCATCGACAATCGTAATGGCGCTGTCGAACAGTTGTACACCATCGCGATCGAGCAGAAAACTGGCGCGCCGTGCGATACTGGCGCCGTTCATCGCGCCAATCAGATGCCCGACCAAAGACGCGCCGACGCGCGGATCGAATACCACGGGCATCGGCCCGCTGCGCAT
>CAIPWG010000104.1 GCA_903868655.1 uncultured Sphingomonadales bacterium | reverse complement strand
GGTGAACTGGCCCCGACATCCAGAAACACCTGGTCGCGCTTGATCAGTGCGCCGCGTTCTTCGGCCCCTGCCAGGTGAATGTCGCGGATCGAACTGACCGCATGAACCGGCCCCTTGCTGCCGATGATGACCCAGCGCTGCCCGGCGAGCGCCTGATCGAGCCAGCCGCCCAGCATCTGCATCGACAGGAAACCGTCGGGCGTGACCCGGCGCAACACCCCGCCCAGTTCATCCATATGCGCATCGAGCATCACGCGTGGGCCGCTGTTGCCCTGTCGGGCGATGACCGATCCAAGACCGTCGTAGCGCAGATCGTCGGATGCGGCCTTCATCCGGGGCACCATGATCGCGCGCACCGCCTCTTCAAACCCCGACGGCCCTGGCGCCTCGCTCAGATCGCGCAGCAAAGTCTCGGTCGGGTCGGCACTGGCCAGCGTCGGACAGGCAAGCAGCGCAGCGGCAAGCAGCATTCGCATCGGCATCAACTTTCGATCAGGAGCAGAGCAATTGATGGCCCACAAACCGTGCGCGCCATCATCGCGAAGTTCGCAAATAACAAACGGGAATCAAGTGCTTTTCCCGTTCTGATAGCCGGATCATGCCAACCCGGGCATTGCAGGTGGCCGACACAGCCAGCCCCTTGTCACAATATTGTGCTTGGTCTGGTTTGCGCGCAATGATTGGTTGCCTTGGACCAATGCCGACGACAGGAACGCCACCGCATGACCACCCCATTCCGTCTCAACCCCGAAACGCTCGATACGTTTCATACCGATGGCGTGGTCCTGCTGCGGGGGCTGTTTGCCGACTGGGTTGACCCTTTGCGCGAAGGTGCGCACCGCAATCTCCTCAACCCCAGTCCGCTCCACCGCAATTACACGCAAGGTGGTGCGCGCTTTTTCGGCGACTATTGCAATTGGGGAGCCATCCCCGAATTCAGCGCCTTTGTTTACAACAGCCCGGCGGGTGAAATCGCGCGGCAATTGATGCGATCGCGCGTCGCACGGATTTTTCACGAACACCTTCTTATCAAGGAAGCCGGTGCCGATATCCCGACGCCGTGGCACCATGACAGCCCCTATTACTGTGTCGCCGGGCAACAGACTGCCAGCTTGTGGCTGCCGCTCGATCCAGTTCCTCGCGCAATCTGCCTCGAATCCGTGGCAGGCAGCCATACTTGGGGCAAACTGTTCCGCCCGCGCCGGTTCGACGGAACTGCGTATGACCACACAACCGACGATCTGCATGAAATGCCCGATATTTCCGCCAGTCGCGGGGAGTATCGGATCGTGTCGTGGGATCTGGAACCGGGCGATTGCATTGCGTTCAATTTCATGACGGTGCACGGCGCACCAGGCAATCGCACGGCCACGGGTCGTCGCGCCTTTTCTACACGCTGGTTTGGCGAAGATGCCATCTATGCCGATCGTGGCGGAGCGACATCACCGCCTTATCCGCATCTCGCCAAACGACTGCGCGCGGGCGATCCATTGCCGCTGGACGAATTTCCGGTCATCGCCGGCGCCTGACCCCGGCGGTGTCAGGGGTTCATCCGCACCCAATCCTGCATCAGATCGGCGCAATCCCCAATATCCGCCGCAATCGCCTGTCCCAAGGCAGCGGCATCGCCCGCCGCGATGGCGGCCAGCGCCACCTGATGCTGATCGACCATCTTCGCGGTGCCATAGCGTCCATAGACAACACGCATGAACGGGCCGAACTGCATCCACAGGCTTTCGATCATGCGCAAGGCCAGCGGCAGCGGGGCCGCGCCATAGATCAGCGAGTGGAACCGGTGGTTCGATTCCATATACGCCAGCACGTCGCCGTCTGCGAGTGCGGCATCGGTTGCTTCGTCCGCTGCTTTGATGGCGCGCAACAGCGTTGCGTCGATATGCGGCAGCGCGGCAGCGGCCACCATCGGTTCGAGCAAGCGCCGCAATTGCATGATCTCGTCAAACCGGGCCGGTGTCATCGGCGGCACCATGACGGCACGCTTTGATCGGATCACCACTGCGCCTTCGGCGGCGACCCGGCTCAGGGCGTCGCGCACCGGCATCTGGCTGACCCCGATTTCTTGCGCCAAGCCGCGCGTAGAAAGGCCCACCCCGGGCGCGATCCGCCCCGTGATCAGGCGTTGCCGCAAGTCATCATAGACTTGTTCACGCAGGGATCCGGCGATTTCGCGGGTAGCGGCGCCCTTCCCCCTGTTGTCGACGCCGGTATCGGGATGTGCGTCACATGTCATCGCATTGCCTGTCCAAATTGGAAGATCGGGATTGTGGCGAAATCGGATTGTCTGCGCAATGTGCGCAGGCGTCACATTGACGCACATCGGCGCACCGGTTATCTGTGATCTTAGTTTGCCTGTCGATGTCAGCCGCTGCGAGAGAGTTCCATGGTCACTGTGCGCAATTACGATATCCCGGCGCTGCGTCAGTTGGATATGGCGCATCATCTGCCCGCGCAATCAAGCTATGGCTTGCAAGTCGAACTCGGCGGCAGCCGGATTATTACCCACGCCAAAGGATCGACCGTGTTTGACGGCGACGGGCACGCCATTCTTGACGCGATGGCGGGGCTATGGTGCGTCAATGTTGGGTATGGGCGGCCCGAACTGGTCGAAGTGGCCGCGCGCCAGATGGAAGAGCTGCCGTTCTACAACACCTTTTTCCGCACCGCGACAGTGCCTCCGATCGAGCTGGCGGCGCGCATTGCGGGGCTTTTGGGCGGCGATCTTCAGCATGTATTTTTCAACAACAGCGGGTCTGAATCCAACGACACCGTATTCCGGCTTGTTCGAACATATTGGTCGATGAAGGGCGAACCCGATCGCACGGTCTTCATCAGCCGCCACAACGCCTACCATGGGTCAACCGTCGCTTCGGCAAGCCTTGGCGGGATGGATTACATGCATGTCCAGGGCGGGTTGCCGATCCCGGGGATCGAACATGTGATGCAGCCTTACGCCTTTGCCGATGGCTTTGGCGAAGACCCCGAGGTGTTTGCCACACGCGCGGCACAAGCGATTGAAGATCGCATTCTGGCCGTGGGACCCGAAAAGGTTGCCGCATTCATCGGCGAACCGGTCCAGGGCGCAGGCGGCGTGATCATTCCGCCGCCGGGCTATTGGCAAAAGGTTGAGGCGATCTGCCGCAAATACGGCATTCTTCTGGTCAGCGACGAAGTGATTTGCGGGTTCGGCCGACTGGGCCAATGGTTCGGCTTTCAGCATTACGGCGTCACGCCCGACATCGTCTCGATGGCCAAGGGGCTGTCATCGGGATACCTGCCCATTTCGGCGACGGGAGTATCGCGCCAGATTGTCGACGTACTGCGCGCCTCGGGCGAGGATTTCGTCCACGGCTTTACGTATTTGGGCCATCCGGTGTCGGCCGCGGTCGCACTGCGCAATATCCAGATCATCGACGAAGAACATTTGGTTCGGCGCACCCGCGAAGACACTGGCCCCTATCTGGCGCAAGCGCTGGCCGAACGGCTGGCTGATCATCCCCTGGTCGGAGAGACACGCTCGCTCGGCCTGATCGGTGCGGTCGAAATTGTCGCCGAAAAGGGTACCAACCGCCGTCACGGTGCTGGCGGCCAAGCCGGACCGATTGTGCGCGATGCCTGCATCGCGCGCGGCTTGATGGTGCGCGCCATCCGCGATTCCCTTGTGATGAGCCCCCCGCTGGTTATCACCCACGCCGAAATCGACCAGATTGTCGATACCATCGCCGCCGCGCTCGATGCTTCGGCGGATCGATTGGCCGCGCTTTAGGGGTTGAGTTCAGCGAGGTGAAATAAAGCCGCACTTTGCGCGGCCGCCCAAAAAGCTCAATCCATCCGGACTTTACCGCGCCCGGCCTTCACACTGCTGCGGATTTTCTTGCCAGCCAGCCGTTGCACTTTTCCGACCCGGTTGAGCCGCGATTTGGCGCGTTTTTCGGGCAAAGTGAGCGCTTCGCGAAGAAGCTGGAGTTCCGGGAACATGGGGCACTGTAGTAGTGGTCATAGTAGACCAT
>CAIPWG010000103.1 GCA_903868655.1 uncultured Sphingomonadales bacterium | reverse complement strand
TTGCCGAAAGCGTAGGTGGGCGTTATTCGCTGTGGTCGTCAATCGGGTTTCCGATTGCGCTTGCGCTCGGTTACGATGGATTTGCCGAATTTCTGTCCGGCGCTGCGGCGATCGACCTGCATTTTTGGGAAACCCCGCTCGATCACAACGTGGTGGTGCGCGCGGCTTTTGCCGATTTGATCTATACTCAGGCGCTGCGGTGCCAGACGCGCGCCGTGTTCGCCTATGATGCGCGACTGGCCTTGCTGCCCGATTATTTGCAACAGCTTGAAATGGAATCGAATGGCAAACGCGTTGCTGCCGATGGCAGCGCGCTGACCCGTCCAAGTGCACCGGTAACCTGGGGCGGTGTCGGCACCGATGCCCAACACGCAGTGTTTCAACTGTTGCATCAGGGCACGCACCTGATCCCGGTCGATTTTCTGGCAGTAAAAATTCCTGGTCACGATCTTGATCCGGTGCATCACAAGATCCTGCTGTCGAACTGCTTTGCCCAAGGCGCCGCGCTGATGGCGGGCAAGCATTCGGATGATGGCGCGCGGGCCTATCCGGGTAACAGGCCTTCGGCGACAATGTTGCTCGATGATCTCAATCCGGCCAGCCTTGGCGCGCTGATCGCGTTTCACGAACATCGTACGTTTGTCTCGGCGGCCATGCTCGGGATCAATCCGTTCGATCAGTTCGGTGTCGAATTGGGCAAGGCGATTGCCAAGCAGATCGATGCCGAGGATGGCGCGTCTTTTGATCCATCGACCGAAGCCTTGTTGGCCTCTGCCGCGATCGGTTGAATGGTGCCGGTCGCCTCGCCATATTCGGGACAGTGCTGAAAAAGGGATGACAATGGCGCAAGCGCAGTTTGACTACGACCTGTTCGTGATTGGTGCCGGGTCGGGCGGGGTACGTGCCAGCCGGATCGCCGCCAGCCATGGGGCACGAGTGGCCGTGGCCGAGGAATATCGTATCGGCGGGACATGCGTCATCAGGGGCTGCGTTCCCAAAAAGCTGTTGGTTTACGCGTCACAATTTGCCGATGATCTGGGGCATGCCGCAGATTATGGCTGGACTGTCGAAGGCGCGCGGTTCGATTGGCCGACCTTGCGCGACGCGGTTGCGCGTGATGTCGATCGATTGAACGCAGCCTATACCCGCACGCTCGCATCCAACCAGGTCGAACATTTTCTCGATCGTGCGGAAATTGTTGGGCCTCACAGCGTGCACTTGAAACATTCCGGGCGGACGATCACCGCGAAAACGATCCTGGTCGCGACTGGCGCGTGGCCGGTAAAGCCCGATTTTGCGGGCGCTGAGCACTGCATTACATCCAACGAAGTGTTCCATCTGGAAACCTTGCCACGCCGGGTCGTAATTGCAGGTGCGGGCTACATTGCGCTCGAATTTGCCGGCGTGTTCAACGCGTTGGGTAGTGCAGTTACGGTCGTAAACCGCAGTGATGCAATCTTGCGCAGCTATGACATTGATTTGCGCGACCGGCTGCTGGCGATCACGCAAGCGCGCGGTATTGCCTATCGCTTTAACGCGCCGATTGATCGTGTGGAAAAGCAGGCAGATGGCAGCCTGCAGTTGCATGTCCGCGATGGCGGCGAACCGATTGCAGCCGATGTGGTGCTGGTGGCAACCGGGCGTACACCCAACACGGCCGGGTTGGGGTTGGAAAACGCCCAGATCGTGTTGGGCGATCGGGGCGAAATCCCGGTCGATGGTGAGGGGCGTACGTCCTGCCCAAGCGTGTTTGCGGTGGGCGATGTAACCGACCGGGTGCAACTGACCCCGATCGCGATCCGCGAAGGTCATGCCTTTGCCGATGGTGTGTTTGGCGCAAAGCCGACCACAGTTTCGTATGACGCCATTCCCAGCGCTGTGTTTTCGCAGCCTCCGTTGGCTGCGGTCGGCCTGACAGAGGCCGAGGCCCACGCACAATACGCCGACATCAAAGTGTTCACGTCGGATTTCCGTCCGATGAAAAATATCTTCAGCGAGCGCGTTGAACGCGGCTATTACAAGCTGGTGGTTGACGGGGTGACCGATCGAGTTCTCGGCATTCACATGATTGGCCCTGACGCGCCGGAAATTCTTCAAGCGGCGGCAATTGCGGTCAAGGCCGGGCTGACCAAGGCTGACTTTGACGCAACCATCGCATTGCACCCGTCGATGGCCGAGGAACTGGTGTTGATGCGCTGAACGGGTTGCATCACACCGTCGGACGATTATCCCTGAGCCATAAAACAAGAACGGACGGGAGACTTATGCAGATCTCGGGCAAAATGGTGCTGGTCACAGGCGGTACGGATGGCATTGGCCGACAACTCGCATTGCAATTGCAGGCGAAGGGCGCGGATGTATGGATCACCGGGCGTGATGCAGAGCGGCTGACCCGCGCGCGGGGCGAAGGCATGCAAGTGATCACTGCCGACCTGACCGGGCCCGAAGGTATCGAAGCAGTCTTGCGTGGTATGGGCGGTCGATCGCTCGACATACTGATCAACAATGCTGGCATGGGCACCGAGCATGATTTTCGCGTTGGCCAACCCGATATGGTTGGTGACGAACGCACGCTGTGGCTCAACGTGCATGCACCCATCCGACTGATCGTGGCGCTGATGGCCAATTTGCAGACCCGGCCAGAGGCGATGATCGTAAATGTAACGTCGGGGCTGGCGATTGCGCCCAGCGCGGGATCACCGGTCTATTGCGCGTCCAAAGCCGCGATGCGCAGCTACACCCAGTCCTTGCGCGCGCAGCTGAAGGACACGCATATTCATGTGCTTGAAGCTTTGCCCCCGCTGGTCGACACGGCCATGACGTCGGGCCGCGGTGGTCGCAAGTTGCCCCCACAGGAATGCGCACGCCAGATCATCGCGGCGATGGAGAGCGGAGCCGATGAAGCCAATGTCGGGATGGTGCGCATCCTCAAGGCATTGAACCAGGTCGCACCATGGCTGGTGCGCCGGATCATGATCGGGTTCTAACCCGGGCGGCGTGGACAAATTCCGCAACGCCACCAGGCCCTTTTAAAAGACAACCCCTTCGGGGCTGGACCCAAAGCGGTGGCGTTCCGGAATTCGTCTACGATGCCTAGAT
>CAIPWG010000102.1 GCA_903868655.1 uncultured Sphingomonadales bacterium | reverse complement strand
GGTGCCGATGGCTTTCACGGGCGTGGTGGGCCGCAGCATGTCACCGACATTTCCGGCTCGGTTCACCCCTTGTGCAACTGGTTTCTCGAAACCGGGCGGACCCTGGGCCACCGGGTAACTTCCGATTTCAACGGCCCTGATGGCGAAGGTTTCGGCATTTATCAGATCAACACGCGCGGCGGGTGGCGGGCGTCTACCGCCAACGCCTATTATTGGCCGGTGCGGCACCGCAAGAATCTGACATTGATCCGCAAGGCGCGGGTGTTGCGCGTGGTGTTCGAAGGCCAGCGTGCGGTCGGCGTGGCCTATATCCAGGGCGGGCGCGAACGCATAATTCGTGCACGGCGCGAAGTGGTGTTGTGCGCAGGGGCGATCGGTTCGCCGCAGATCCTGCAATTGTCGGGTGTTGGCGATGGTGCGCTGCTGTCGGGTCTGGGCATTCCGGTGGTGGCCGATCTGCCGGCGGTAGGGCGCAATTTGCAGGACCATCTGGCGGTCAGTTATTTCTATCGTACCTCGGTGCCGACGCTGAACAATGTGCTGCGTCCGTTCACGGGCAAGCTGATTGCCGCGATCCGGTACATGATCGACCGGCGCGGGCCTTTGTCGATGAGCGTGAACCAGGCGGGTGGTTTCATTCGCGCGCGGCCTGAAGATCCGCACCCGACGTTTCAGCTCTATTTCAGCCCGGTCAGCTATACACGCACGCCGATTGCGGCGCGGCGGCTGCTCAATCCTGATCCGTTTCCAGCATTCCTGCTGAGCTTCAATTCATGCCGCCCGACCAGCCGGGGGCATCTGGCGATCACGTCGGCCGATCCCCTGGCGCCACCCGCGATCCATCCCAATTATCTGTCCACCGAACAGGACATTGCCGAGGCCCGGATGGGGGTGCGGTTGTTGCGCGAGATCGCGCAAAGCAAGCCACTGGCCGATATCATTGTCGAGGAATTGGTGCCGGGGCCCGGCGTTGCGGACGAAGACGCGTTGTTTGCCGATTTTCGCGCGCGTGCCGATACGGTCTATCACCCCACATCGACCTGCCGCATGGGTCCCGATCCCAGGACATCGGTGGTGGATGCGCGATTGCGCGTCCACGGGGTGCAGGGCCTGCGCGTGATTGATGCTTCTGTGTTTCCGCAAGTGACCAGCGGCAATACCAATGCGCCCACGGTGATGGTCGCTGAAAAAGGCGCCGCCATGCTGGCCCAGGATCGCAACCTGCGATAACGATGTTCCTCCGGTTCAGGAGGCCCAATGACGTCGCGGTTCAATTTGCGGGACTTGCCGCCGCTGAAAGCCTTGCGCGGTTTCGAGGCGGCGACGCGGCATCAGAGCATCCGGGATGCGGCGGGGGAACTGTGCCTTACCCCACCTGCGATCAACCACCAGATACAGCTTATCGAAGAAATGCTGGGTGCGCGGCTGTTTGCGCAGGACGGTCGCCATGTCGTGTCGTCCGACGAAGGGCGCTTGTTTTATCCCTATGTGCGCGCCGCATTTGAATCGTTGATCGAAGGCGTTGAGGCCGTGCGCCGCCATGCACAAGATACGCCGCTGCGCATACAAACGTACGTGACCGCTTCAATCCGTTGGCTGGCGCCGCGCGTGCCACTGTTTTTGCAGGATCATCCGGGGATTACGCTGTCGTTGACCACATGCGCGGTCGATTGGACGTTTGACGAAGCGCACGCCGATCTCGGGCTGATCTATTGCGAAACCCCGCCCGATCCCGAACGCTTTCACTGGGTGCCGCTGTTCGATTATACGCTCGATCCGGTGTGCAGCGCCGAATTTCTTGATCGCGCTGGCGGCAAACTCGATGCAGCCACGCTGATGCGCCAGCCGCTTGTCGCCAATTACACCGAAGAGCACAATTGGGCGAAATGGTTTGCCGCTGCGGGCGTGAGCTTTGCCCCGGGCACGCCTTATCTGATGGTCGATACGCTGGCGGTGGCGCTGGAAATGGCACTGGCAGGGCGCGGGGTCGCGCTGGTCAACGGGCCTTTTGCCGACAACGATATTGCTGCCGGGCGGTTGGTGCGCCCGGTCGATCAGACCGTTGTATGTCCGGGCGCATGGGGCCTGATCTGCCGCCACAGCGCCATGGAACGCCTGCCGGTGCGCCTGTTTGTCGATTGGCTGAGCGGAAATGTCGCGGCTCAGCGCTTGGGCACGACTTCGTAACCGGGCTCTTCGGGCTCATCATCGACCATCTGGTCGGGAAAGCCGGTGCCGAGCACTTTCACACCCAGTGGTTCTTCATATCGGCGGATGATATTGGGCGAAAACTCGCGGTCGCCATACGTGGCGCGCGCCTCGTTGAACAGGCGCACGATCAGCGGCGACATTTCGAGCGGCACGCCATGCTGTTGCGCCAGATCATCGAACAGGCCGATGTCTTTCGACACAAGATCCATGGTGAAATTGATGTCGCGACTTCCGTTGAGGATGACTTGGCTCTCAGTTTCGTGGACAAAGCTGTTGCCCGAAGAAATGCGGATCGCTTCGTACGTTGTGTTCATGTCGAGACCCGTCGCCTTGCACGTCGTCAGAGCCTCGGCCAGCGCCACCAGATGCACCGTGCAGAGATAGTTGGTCATGACTTTAAGCCGCGATGCCGTACCCAGCGGGCCAGTGTGCAGCACCCGACGGCCGAGCGTGGTCAACACCGGCAGCACGCGATCAAAACCTTCGCGCGGACCGCCGGCAAATATCGAGATATTGCCAGTTTCGGCGCGGTGGCAGCCACCCGAAACCGGGCATTCCATGAACAAAGCGCCGCGTGCTTCGACGAGCGCGCCCAGCCGCAGCACCTCGGCATAGTCGGTGGTGCTCATTTCCATCCATACCTGGCCGGGGCGTAATTGGGCAAGAAAGCCATCTGTGCCTTCGGCCACAGCCGCACTGGCGGCAGGCGAAGGCAGGCAGGTTATCACGATATCGACCATATTGGCGAGTGCAGCCGGGCTATCGGCTGCGGTGGCACCGCGTTCGACGAATTCGGCAACCAGCGTGGGGTTGAGATCACGCACGGCCACATCATGTCCATTGCGCAGCAGGCTACCCGCCAGTTTGCCGCCAACATTGCCAAGCCCGATAAACCCGATGCGCATAAAACCCTCGCCCATGAACCCTCGCCCATCAACCCTGCGTGGTCTGCTGCGCATCCGCACGGGCGACAAATGAAATTAATCGGTGGACCGGTCAGATTTCCTGTATGCCCTGTTGCAGTCGGGTAATCAGCGTGCGCCGGGCATGGGCAATGCGTGGCTGGCGCAAGGCGGCGGGCGACCAGACCAGAAAATAGGAATTGACAATGCGTCGGACTGGCGACGGGATTTCCACCAGCTCTCCCCGGGCCAGTTCTCCGGCACACAAATAGATCGGCAATACGGTCCAGCCAAATCCCGTGCCGAGCAAGGCGCGCAGGCCCCGCAAATCCGGCGCGATCAGGGCTGGGCTGACCGGCTGGCGCAACAGGCCATTGGTTTCCAGCCATTCGTCGATCAGCGCTCGTTCGATATTGTAGGCCAGCACGGGTTCGTTTGCCAAGGCGGTCGCGCGGTCATCGGCAGCGGCGATGCGTGCGGCAACGCCGGGCGAGGCCACCGCAATCAGCGGCTCGCTATGCACCAGTTCGCTGCTCAGCCGCCGATCCACGATGGCAAAGGCGGACAATCCCAGATCGCAGTGCCCATCGGTCAGCGCGCTGATGACCCCTTCAAGCCCCGCGGTTTCCATCCTGACGCGCAAGCCTGCCTCCAGCAGTGGCACCAGCATCGGGGCCACCACCTCGGACAGAAAATCCGCATGGCCGACAATCCTTACGGTGCCGGTCATTTCTGCGGATCGTGCGCGTGCGCTGGCCAGCGCGGCTTCGGCCAGATCGAGCCGATCGCCAATATCGGAGGCGAGTTCATCGGCGGCGGGGGTGGGATTGACCCCGTGTGAATGGCGTTCGAACAAGTTTCGGCCAATCGCGCTTTCCAAACTGGCGATATGTTGCGAAACGGCGGGCTGCGTCAGATCGAGCGAACGCGCCGCTCCGCTGATCGACCGTTGGCGGTAAACTTCGACAAATGTGCGCAAGCGAGTCAGCATGGTCTAACGGTCATAAATATTCTTATACGGGCAGTCCAGTTCGCTTGTTAGGCTAAACATATTATCTTGTGATAGTAGTCGCGTGACTGACGACGGGGCAGCCGGGTTCGATTTCATATCGAAGTTGGTGCTCTTGTCTTTGAAGGGCCAATATCACCGAAAGATGAGACCCATTTGATAGGGTTATTGTCTAGTCATAATGTTGATTCCGCCGTCGCCCGGCGGTTTGATAATAAAGCTTCCGAATTCGGTTCTGGCCTTCGGGCTGCCGATCTGGCCGGGCCGGCCTGTCCCAAGCCCCCCCAAAGGGCTGGCCCGCGCTGCGGCGAGGCATCGCACCTGCCCCATACCCCACCGCGATGCCTCGCCGCAAATTGCGCCAGCCGAGCAGGCTAGCGCAGCAGACGTTGCAGCGCCGGGCGCCAGCGCAGGAACCGGCAATAGGCCCGTTCCAGCAGCGACGCGAAAAAGGGCTGGCGTGCTGCGAGACCCAACGGACGCAGCCAGGGAATCGCGCGCCACATCGCCGCAAATGCCGCCGCACCCGACAGCAGGACATCGCCCTCGCGTGCGTGGAACCGCGCCAGCAGCGCCGCAGGGTCGATCGGACACGTCCCCTCCGGCATGGTCAGATCGACAAATGTAATCCGTCCGCGCCGGTCGAGCCACCGCATCAGCGCGATTTCGCGCCGACACAAGGGGCAACCTCCATCAAACCAAACGGTTACGGGCAGGACTGATTTGCTCATGCGTGTGCCATGCGCTGTCTGCCGGATCAGCGC
>CAIPWG010000101.1 GCA_903868655.1 uncultured Sphingomonadales bacterium | reverse complement strand
TCGCATTGGGTGACGAAAACGATCTGGTGCGTTTGTTGGCGCGGGTCCATGCATTGCAGGCGTTTGTGGGTAACGATGACGGCAAAAACCTATTGGCGGGATACAAACGTGCGGCCAATATTCTGAAGAGGGAAACGTGGCAGGCCTTGCCCGTCGCCTACGATCTGGAACCGGCCGAAGCCGACCTGACGGTGGCACTTGGCAAGGCCGGGCCGACGGTTGACAACGCGTTGGCGAGCGAAGACTTTACCGCGGCGATGGTGGCGCTGGCATCGCTGCGCGCGCCAATCGACGCCTTTTTCGAAAGCGTTACCGTCAATGATGCAGATGCGAACAAACGTGCGAACAGGCTTGACTTGCTTGACCGTTTTCGCGCTGCGGTGCACATGGTGGCCGATTTTTCACGTATCGAAGGGTAACGGGCTCGGGTCAATCCGAGTCCCGTTGGATGCAACTGAGGAGCCTTTGCGGTCATGAGTGCATACGTATTCCATTTCGGCGGTGGCGCGCGTTCAACCGATCCGCGATCGCGAGACAAGACGATCGCCGGGGGCAAGGGCGCGAACCTGGCCGAAATGGCGGGCATTGGCCTGCCGGTTCCTCCGGGCTTCACCATCAGCACCGAGGTATGCACCGCTTACAACAGCGCGGGGCATACGTTCGATGATGATTTGCGCGCGGCCGTTGCGCAAGGGATCGGGCATATCGAGACCGCGACAGGACGGGCCTTTGGCGACCCGACCAATCCGCTGCTGGTTTCGGTGCGATCGGGTGCGCGGGTGTCGATGCCTGGCATGATGGATACCGTACTCAATCTGGGGCTGAACGACGCCACGGTAGCGGGTCTTGCGGCCGGATCGGGCGATGCGCGTTTTGCGTGGGACAGCTATCGCCGCTTTATTCAGATGTATTCCGATGTCGTCCTCGGGCTCGACCATCACCGGTTTGAAGACGCGCTGGAAATCGCGAAGGAAGACAAAGGCTTTTACGCCGATGTCGAAATGCAGGCCGAAGACTGGCAGGCCTTGGTTGCGCAATACAACGCTATTGTCGAAGACGAGCTGGGCCGTCCGTTTCCGCAGGATGTCCATGAACAGCTGTGGGGTGCGATCGCTGCGGTGTTTGACAGTTGGGAAAGCGATCGCGCCAAAGTGTATCGCCGGTTGAACGACATCCCGGGCGATTGGGGTACCGCTGTCAATGTGCAGGCAATGGTATTCGGCAATATGGGCGATACATCGGCCACCGGGGTCGCCTTCACGCGCGATCCGGCGACAGGTACGAAGGCCTATTACGGGGAATTGCTGGTCAACGCGCAAGGCGAAGACGTTGTCGCGGGCATACGCACACCGCAATATCTGACCCGCGCCGCACGCGAACTCGCCGGTGCCAAGCCCTTGTCGATGGAAGAAGCGATGCCCGGCGCTTACGGCGAACTGGCTGCGGTCTTTGAACTGCTGGAAAAGCATTACAAGGATATGCAGGATATCGAGTTCACCGTCGAACAGGGCAAGCTGTGGATGCTGCAAACCCGTTCGGGCAAACGCACGGCCAAGGCCGCGCTGAAAATGGCGGTGGACATGGTGGGCGAAGGCCTGATCGATCAGGCGACCGCGATCCGCCGCATCGACCCGATGGCGCTTGATCAATTGCTGCACCCCACGCTCGATCCAAAGGCGCCGCGCGATGTCATGACCCGCGGATTGCCTGCGTCACCCGGCGCGGCCTCGGGCGCGGTGGTGTTTGATGCCGATACGGCCGAACGCCGTGCCGAACGTGGTGAAGCGGTCATTCTGGTGCGCGTGGAAACCAGTCCGGAAGACATTCACGGAATGCACGCTGCGCGTGGGGTTTTGACTGCACGTGGCGGAATGACGAGCCATGCGGCGGTGGTGGCACGCGGCATGGGCCGTCCTTGCGTATCGGGCGCGTCGGCCTTGTCGATCGACATGACCAACCGCATTGCCCGCATCGGTGGTCGCGAATTGCGCGAAGGCGATGTGATCACGCTCGACGGGTCCAATGGCGAAGTGATGTCGGGTGAAGTGCGTACTGTCGAACCTGAACTGGTCGGCGATTTCGCGGTCCTGATGGCTTGGGCCGACGGCCACCGCCGCATGAAGGTGCGCGCCAATGCGGAAACGCCCAATGATTGCGTGGTGGCACGCCAGTTTGGTGCCGAAGGCGTGGGATTGTGCCGTACAGAACATATGTTCTTTGATGCGGGCCGCATTCTGGCTGTGCGCCAGATGATCCTTGCCGAAGACGAAGCCGGTCGTCGCACGGCGTTGGCCAAGCTTTTGCCCGAACAGCGTGCCGATTTTACGGGCATCTTCGAAGTCATGGCGGGCTTGCCGGTTACCATCCGGCTGCTTGATCCCCCGCTCCATGAATTCCTGCCGCAGGGCGATGCCGAATTCGCTGAACTGGGCGAAGTCACGGGGCTTGGTGTCGATCATTTGCGCCGGCGCGCCGATGAACTGCACGAATTCAACCCGATGCTGGGGCATCGCGGATGCCGTCTGGGCATCACGTTCCCCGAAATCTATGAAATGCAGGCGCGCGCGATCTTCGAAGCTGCGCTCGATGTCGTGGCCAAATCGGGCGATGCGGTCGTACCCGAAATCATGATTCCGCTGGTCGCCACGCGCAAAGAATTGGAAATTTTGCGCATTCTGGTTGATCGTGTGGCAGCCGAAGTGTTCGCCGAACGCGGCAGCAGCCTTGATTACCTCGTCGGCACCATGATTGAATTGCCGCGCGCAGCCTTGATGGCGGGCGACATTGCGCACGAGGGGAAATTCTTCTCGTTTGGCACCAACGATCTGACCCAGACCACGCTGGGCGTCAGCCGCGATGACGCCGCGCGGTTCCTCAATCCCTACGTGGAAAAGGGCATCTATCCGCGCGATCCGTTTGTCAGCCTCGATATCGAAGGGGTCGGCCAATTGGTCGAACTGGCTGCAGAACGGGGTCGCCAGACACGCCCCGATATCAAGCTGGGGATCTGCGGTGAACACGGTGGCGATCCGGCTTCGATCGCCTTTTGCGAAAAGGTTGGCCTCGATTATGTCTCTGCCAGCCCTTACCGTGTACCAATTGCACGGTTGGCAGCGGCGCAGGCGGCGTTGGGCTGAGCACTGTTCTGGCCCTCTCCCTGAGGGGGAGGGCTAAAACTTGGGGGGCTTTAACGCTTTGGCCCAGCCCGACAGCGTCAAAATCTCAAAATTCTCGGTAACTCGCCCATCGCGCGCCGCTGCTGCAAAGGCAGTCTGCGCCCGGGTTAGCGCTGCTTTTCCCATGGGTGTGCCGCCGCGCGCCAGGCACGCCGAAAGCCCTTGTGCGCGCAAATCGCCCACCAGCCGGTCAAGCGAGGCATAACTGACATGTATGCTCCGGCTGTCGACAACCGGATCAGCAAACCCGGCGCGTTGCAACAGCTGCCCGCCGGCGCGCACATCGACTTGCGGATGGATGCGCGGGGCTGGGCGATCGTCGTCAGCGGCCAGCATGATTTCGCGCATCATCGGCAGGCTGCCTGCCCCGGTCATGGCCACAATCGCCAGTCCATCAGGGGCAAGCGCACGCCGCACGTGGATCAACGCGCCGGGCAGATCGTTAATCGTATCGAGCGTACCAAGGCTGGCAATCAGGTCGAACCCTTCGGTGAAGGGCAATGGCTGATCCTCTTGGATCGCCCGTTCGCCAGCCATCGGCGCGGGATCGGCACGGGTTACGTCAACGCCTTGCGTGGCCAAAG
>CAIPWG010000100.1 GCA_903868655.1 uncultured Sphingomonadales bacterium | reverse complement strand
GTGGTGGTCAGTTCCGCGAAGATCGCCGCGCGCACATCCTTGTCCTCGGTCAGTCCCAGGTCCTGAAATCGGTTCCACACCGATAAATGATAGGTGGCTAGCGATGTGTGGGTTCGCTGGGCTCCCCAAGTCACGGCCTAGCTCTCCGGCTGTCACATATTCGCGCCGAAAAGCTTCCCAATCTTCATGTGTAATCCGAACGCCTGGCTCGCTATTACGATTTGAACGGACTGTGCACAGAAATCCAGATTTCGCCCAGAGATTGAGGTTGTAATAATTGACGCCAATAAGGGTTGCCGCATCGAGCGTGGACATGGTCGTACGTTTGTGCGGAACAATCCGCTCAACATCTTTCATTAGTAGTCGCAAGTGTCCGATCCCAGGCTTTCCCGCGATGCAAGCCACCGGTTTCAGTCGTTCTTCAACAATAGCACGAATGATATCTGTGACAGTTCGGCCAACCGATGTGGCAGCAATCAGTTTGGTAAATCCAGCCGCGTCAGCGGCCTCTTCTGTCATCTCCGGCACGCTTAACGTCATTTTGGCAAGCAGAGCGCTCATGGCCGAGCTTGAGAACTTGCGGACAATGTAAACTCGCTCTTCTGCTGGTAATACCGGGATAATACCGGCGTCGACCAAAGGCAGGAAAATTTTGACGCCGATTCCGAGTAGCTTGCGCGCTTGTTCGCCAGACAGCGTGTCATCCGCGATGTTACGCAGACGCGCAATTTCATCGGTCGGAATGAGAGATGTGGGCCTCATCCCATCCAGTCCCCTAGCAAGGGAATTGCGTCGTGCTGCGATACGCTGGGCTGTCTGCGTGCTTACACCAATGGCAGCTCCGGCATCTGCGCTGGTCTGATATTTGAAGTCTAACGTGGCACCGGGTGCATAGCGCTGGAGCCGTCCAAGCGACGCAGCACTCGATGGGTTGCGCGAGCTATAGTTGGCGAACTCTTTGCCAATTTCAGCGCCCCACGGCTCGCGTGCCCACTCATAAATTAAGCTTGGGAGCTCTCCATATGTCTTGTGGATGCCCAAGCCGCCGCGTCGCTGGCCCGATTTCTCGCGCAAGCGCTCAAGATACCGGTGAAAGCCGTGTGGCCAGTCTTGGAAAGCATCCCACCCGGCATTCATCATGTCGGGAAGCTTCCAATGATGCCGCTGAACAAAGCCCGGCGGTCGCGCTTTGCGCTCATGACCGTGCGCCCACTTGCCCAGAGTAAAGCAGGTTTCCAGGAGTGTGCCGAATGGCATGCCAAACGGCGCCTCAGCGGTCGGATCATCTGCGTGCAGGATGCGGTGAAGCCCTGCGATACCGCGCATGTTCTCCGACTGCAGATGCTCCACGGGTGCGTTGCGGATGTCTGCGAGGCAACGCTGGTTGGCGCAGCGATAGGTGTTGTGGCCCCGCCACTCATATGGCTTACGACATTGATGGCAATGATCGCGCAGCCAAGCACCGTGGACCGCACACACAGGCATGCTGTGGATAAGCCAAACAGCGCGATGATGCGTTGAATCCTGCAGGCATAGCGGGCAGCAGGTGCGCCGCTCGACGCGAAGCAGTTCGCGCCAGACCTTCTGGCCCAAAATGGAATTCTGATGCTGATCGGGATGCCACAGGCTGGCACGTACAAAAGTTGCGTCGTCCATTCCCGTCAGGGCTTGGATGTCCCGACCGAGATGCGTGGACGGGTCAACGCTGCACAGTCGCCACAGTGTCATGTTCGGCGGCTTGATGCGGTCGAATAGACGGCGCGGGTCGCGCAGGCGGTAGCGGTCGCCATATCGCATCACGAGACCAGGAAAGCTCTCGTCCGAGAACGGCATGATAGCGCTGGGGATGGTATAACGGTTCATCAGACAATTCCTTTCCGGTTGCGGCGACGCGGGACATGCGCGTTCGGTTCGTCGTGGTTCTCGATTTCCTGTGGCGTCCATGGCTGCGGCGTGAACATCCGAAACGGGTTCGGCTCCTTCTTCACTTCGCCAAACCGAAGTTGGTCGACCGCGTCCGCAAACGCGTCGTGCGTGATGCGCGGCATGTTCGCCCGCTCGGCCAAAAAGCGCGCTGTGGTGATAAGCTGCGCTGCAAAGCCCAGACGGCCCTGAGAAAAGGCGTGGAGCCGGATGGCCGTATCGGTTGCTGACAAGTCGGATCGCTCTGGAAAGCCCAATTCCTTATCGAGATTGGACATGATGACGCGGAACTCCGTCCGCTGCTCGCTGTCGCTCCAGTCATACGGTCTCATCCGGTATTCGCCGGAGGTCCGACGCTGGGCATGACCGTTCACCAAGCTGACCGCGCTGCTGCCGAAAATGCGCGCGGAGTGAGGTTCGCCCAAGAAAACCAGCAGGCAGGCGCGTTTGT
>CAIPWG010000099.1 GCA_903868655.1 uncultured Sphingomonadales bacterium | reverse complement strand
GTGAAGGCGGCGGCGTCGCAGCGGCTAGCGCCGGCCCGGGGCAGATGGACCGCCGGTCCAGGTGCCAGTGACTCCGACTCCGACGGACCGGGAGTTGGACTCGGACTCGGGGTCTCGCTGACAGCAAAGCCGCCATAGGCATAGAGCAGCGTCGGGGTCGTCCCGTCATAGACGATATCCTTGCGATGGACGACGAAATAGGGAACCCGGGTCCCATCGCTCGATACGGCAAACAGCTGTTCCACGACATCGCGTGACGCATCGAACTTGGCCGGCAGCGCCTTGATCACATCTGCCGTCATCGCCTTGGCGTCGAGCAGATAGAGTGTCGATGGAGTCAGAAAGCCCGAGGCATTTGCAAAAGCGCGGTCGGAGGCAAGATCACTCGATCCCAAAGACAGCGTCAGGTCCCGTGGCAGAGGCAGCCGGTTGCGGGTCCAGCTGCCATCAGGCGCCGGTGCATAGCTCCATGCCACGCTCCGCACGGTGTCGAGCGTATTGACCAGCAACCGGTCGCGCGTGGTGCTGATCCCGTCCAGTGCCTCGGTCGGGCTGGGCGACCAGATCAGATGCGGATTGCGCACATCGCCTGCACTGACTGTTGCCAATGGCAACGCGGCCAGCGCGCCGGCACCGAAGGCAGGACCAGCAGCTGGCCAATCTTCGTCAAGTTTTACGATGACCCGGCCGTCCACCATTCCGGAAACATCCGCCTTGGCTGGCAGAGCCAGCCGTTTGGCCCCCGCCGCTGTCAGGACCCAGGTTTCATGGTGGAAAGTATCGAGCGGACGCTCGACCAGTGCCAAACGATGGTTCTGGCCATCGACAAGAACGTACGGGCTGACACCGTACCCGCCATCGTCGCGTGTCCCGCGGTACACTTCAACCGCTTGCGACAGCGTCTGCCCGCGCGCCAGGCGCTTGACGATGAATGGATATCCCGATGATGTCAGATCACCCGATGACCATTCGGTAGCCACCAGCAGATGATCGGCATCTTCCCAGGCCACCCGGTGCTTGCCGCGCGGCAGATGGAACCCGCCGGACACGAATTGCCCGGTCGCCATGTCGAATTCGCGCAGTTCCTCGGCATCTTCGCCCCCATCAGACAGGCCCAGCACACACAGCCGTTGTTCGGGTTCAAGACAGGTCAGCCCCCGGTACACCCAGCTTTTGCCTTCGGCTTTGCCCAGCGCATCAATATCGACCAGCGTTTTCCATTGCGGTTCCGGGTTGCGATAATCGGCCAGCGTAGTGGTGCGCAGCAATCCGCGCAGATGCTGTTCATCGGTCCAGAAATTGATGATCTGGCCATGCACCTGCTGCGGCGCGGGGATGCGATCCTTGGCGCCGGCGAGCGCCAGCGCCTGTGCATAGATGTCCGCATAATGCGGATCAGCGGTCAGCACGGATTCTGCATAAGCATTGCGTGCCGCAACCCAGGCCATGGCTCGGGGTGAGGATACATCCTCCAGCCATAGATACGGATCGGCAGGAGCTGACTGGGCGAGCGCTATGGCTGGGGCACACGTGGCCACCAAGGCCGCAATTTTTGCAAGTTTCACAACGCTCTCCACCGGTTCAGCTTTTGCAGTTCGGCTTTTGCAGCATCCTGACGCTTATTTCATCAACTATTGCTGCCGTTCAAACCATTGTCGCCCGAAACGATTAAAGCCCAAACAACAAATCGGAGCGCTGAGGCTTCAATATGGCCGAACCAAGAAACTTTGTCGCAGTGCAACACGCCCGCGTCAGCGATTAACTTCGCAGCCGCATTGTCGATCAACGCGGTGACGAACCGGAAATGAACCTATAGTGTTGCAGGCATGAGCG
>CAIPWG010000098.1 GCA_903868655.1 uncultured Sphingomonadales bacterium | reverse complement strand
GCGTATGCCCGACATATCCACGCTCGTGAAATCACGGCCGGAACTGAAGCGGCCCGATCTGTGGCGTGAAGCTGCCTTTGTTGCCGGAACCTGGCGCACCAGCGATCGCACGATTGCGGTCGACAATCCGGCCACGGGCAAAGTGATTGGCCATGTGCCCGATATGGGCGCGGTGGAAGCCGACGAAGCGGTCACGGCCGCAAAGGGCGCCTTTGCGCTGTGGAAAGCGAAGACCGGCAAAGAACGCGGCGCAGTGCTGCGCCGATGGTCAGAGCTGATGCATGCCCACGCCGATGATCTGGCGCTGATCATGACCGCCGAACAGGGCAAGCCGCTGGCCGAAGCCAAAGGCGAAGTGGCCTATGCCGCCGCGTTCCTTGAATGGTTTGCCGAAGAGGCGCGCCGGGTGCGTGGTGAAGTGCTCACCCCCCATATGGCGGATCGCCGGCTGGTGGTAACACGCCAGCCCGTGGGGGTGGTTGGTGCAATCACCCCCTGGAATTTTCCGCTGGCGATGATCACGCGCAAGGCGGGCCCGGCGCTTGCCGTGGGCTGCAGCTTTGTGGTCAAACCTTCGGAATTGACCCCGTTTTCGGCGCTGGCACTGGCCGTGCTGGCGCAAGAAGCCGGCGTTCCGGCGGGCGTATTGAGCGTGATCACGGGGGAGGCCAAGGCCATCGGCGGCGTGCTGACCGGTGATCCGCGCGTGGCCAAGTTCACGTTTACCGGCTCCACCCCGGTCGGCAAGCTGCTGGCCGCGCAATGCGCCAGCACGGTCAAACGCGTCAGTCTGGAACTGGGCGGCAACGCGCCCTTTATCGTGTTTGACGATGCCGATATCGATGCTGCGGTCGAAGGCGCGGTGATCTCCAAATTTCGCAACACGGGCCAGACATGCGTCTGCGCCAACCGGATCTATGTCCACGATGCGGTCTACGATGCTTTCGCGGCAAAGCTGGCAGCGCGCGTGTCGGCCATGCGGGTGGGTCCCGGGCTGGACGGCCCGACCGAACAGGGCCCGCTGATCGATGGTCGGGCGGTGGCCAAAGTGGCGGCGCATGTCGCCGATGCCTTGGCGCATGGTGCGCGGGTCTTGACCGGCGGCGCGCCGCATTCCGCAGGCGACCGATTTTACCAGCCCACTGTCCTGGTCGATGTGCGTCCCGACGCGTTGCTGGTACGCGAAGAAACGTTTGGGCCGTTGGCCGGCCTGATCCGGTTTTCCAGCGAAGCCGAGGCAGTGCAATTGGCCAACGACACCCACGCGGGGCTGGCGTCTTATGTCTACACCGCCTGTGCCGCGCGCCAATGGCGGCTGATGGAATCGCTCGAATACGGGATGACCGGTTTCAACACCGGTCTGATTTCGACCGAAGTCGCTCCGTTTGGGGGGGTCAAGGAATCGGGCCTGGGCCGCGAAGGTTCGCACTTGGGCGTCGACGACTATCTCGACATCAAACTGGCGTGCCTTGCGGTGTAAGTCGTTGCGCGCGGTGCTGCGTCCCGGGGTCAGGTTTTTACAGCTGATCCAGCCAGCCGCGCCAACCATGCTTGTGCCTGCTTCGGCTCGCCGACTGCGTCCGAACTGACTGGTCCGCGCGCGGCGAGGAACTCCTGTTGCAGCGCGAATGGTTCCATGAATAGCTGTTCGCGCGCGCTGTCAATTGCGTCGCCAAGGTCGGCCAGCGCGTCGATTACCGGGGCGGTGGCGGCGCGCGTTGCGCGGTCGGCTTTGTGATCGAACAAGCCCCACTTGCCGGCAGCGGTCACGCGCAGCGCTTCGATCAGTGCGGTGGTGTAGTCCGCTTCCAGATCAATGCGGCGGGCATCGAGGCGTTCGAGACGATCAGCTTTGGCCATGCCATGTGCTACACCAGACCGAGCACAATGCCCAGTTCGCGTTCGACGCCTGCAATCACCATGCCGCGCAGGATGGCGTGTTCGGGTGCACCGGGCTGGTCGATCACCGCCTGAATGCTCAACCCGTCGATCAGCGCTAGAATGCGCGTGGCCGACGCGGCGGGATCGCTGGTGGCGAACCCGCCCTGCGCGATCAGCGTGGACAAGCGTTGTTGCCACAGATCCATCGCATCGATCACGGCGGCGCGCAGCAGTGTACGGCTGCGGCTGGCCTGCCATGCATCGAGCCACAGCAGGCTGACCCCGCGCCGATGCGGTTCCAACAGCTCGGCAATCAGCCGGGAGATCTGCGCCGCAGGGGCTGTTTCAGCGCAGGCGGCGGCAAACAACACCGCCACTTCGCCTTGGGCAATCATCGCAAAGGCTTCGGCAGCCAGCGCCTCGATTTCGGGGAAATAGTGATTGACCAGCCCAGCTGCCACCCCCAGCCGCTTGGCCAGATGGCGCAAGGTCAGCGCGCCGATGCCGTCTTCCAACAGCACATCTGCCGCTGCATTGAGCAGGGTCGTGCGGCGTTCATGCGGTTTCAGGCGTTTGCGGACCGGCGGATTCATGATGCGAGCAATTAAGCCATCAATGCCAAGAAAGCAATTGATCATGCGGACAACAAGCTGTATCCATTCATTGTCCAGACGGCCAACAAGCTGCTGCCAAAACCACTGCAAAAGGTTCCGCCTGAAACCATGTCGCCCAGTTCGCCTGCGATGACCCGTAATGGACCGGTGGTCGGCGGTGATACGTTTGGCCAGGTCGAAGTGCGCGGGATCGACTGGATTCCCGATGCCGAACGCCATGGTCATCCGCGCGAATTGCTGATGCTGTGGGCTTCGTCGAACGTCACCTATTTGTATGTCGTACTCGGCTCGGTGGTCGTCGGGCTGGGGCTGACTCTGCTGCAAGCGGCCTTGGCCATTGTGCTGGGCAATCTGTGGTGGTTCGTTGTCGGGCTCATTGCGTCGAGCGGCCCGGCCTCCGGGCGGCCCAGTTACGTGGTGATGCGCGCGCTGTTCGGGGTGCGCGCAAACCGGTTCAATGTCGTGCTGTCGGGCTGGGGTGTGTGTGTCGGCTATGGCGCGATCAATCTGGCGGTTGGGTCGCTCGCGACCGTTCAGCTGCTGTTCTGGGCCGGGTTCCATCCTTCGCTGATTGCGCGGCTGGCGGTGGTGGTGGTGACTGCCGCGGTGACACTCACGGTCAGCATCTATGGCCATGCCACGATGGTGCGCTGCGCGCAGCCGTTTACCGCCGTGCTCGCGCTCTGCATGGCCGCGCTGGCCGCAGCGATCGTGCCGCATATCAACTGGGCATGGCATCCGGTGCATGTGTCGCACGGCACAGCGGCGCTGGGTCTGGTGCTGACCGCGGCTGCCGTGATAGCTTCGAACCCCATATCATGGACATCGTCGGCCGATTTTGCGCGCTATCTGCCGGGTAGCGTGCGGGTGCGCGATGTCATCGTGTGGACGGCGTTGGGCGGGTATATTCCGGCGGTGCTGCTCGCCATGCTCGGTGCCTTGGCTGCCACAGTGGCCGACATGACCGATCCGCAAGTGGGGTTGACCACGCTCTTGCCGGTCTGGCTGATCCCGGTGTTTCTGGCGTTCATCGCGCTGAGTTCGATCACCAACAATATCATGACCGCTTACAGTTCGGGCATTTCGTTGCAGGCAGCTGGCGTACGGCTGCGGCGTTCGTTGACCGTGCTGGCCGATGGCATTCTGGCGTTTTCGGGCACGGTCTATGCGCTGTTTGTCAGTGATTTCCTGACCGCCCTGCAGGATTTCCTGTCGCTGTCGGTGGCCGTGCTGGGGCCGGGCATGACGATCTATGCCACCGATCTGGTGCTGCGGCGCAACCGCTATGACGGCCATGGGCTGGGCAATGAAACGCCCACCAGCCCTTATTGGTACTGGCATGGCATCAATCTGGCGGGCGTCACCGCGCAAATTCTGGGCACGGCGGCCGCGCTGCTGGCGATTGTCAGCAAAGTGTGGACCGGGCCGATCGCGCAGTGGTTCGGCGGCACAGACGTGTCGTGG
>CAIPWG010000097.1 GCA_903868655.1 uncultured Sphingomonadales bacterium | reverse complement strand
CGCTCAACACCGGGAACATGACGCATCGCTTCGGCAAGATGCCAAGCCAACCGGTGGTCCCGCACCAGGTCCAGCATGGTGTCCGCTGCACAGTCGATAGTGATCCCCACAAGCACGGCCAGGCGACTTTCTCAGCGTTGGACCAGACGAATACGCCACCTAGCCTAGCGCTTGCCAATTCCCAAGACCATCACCTGCACGGCGGTCAATTCGGCAAAATCAGGCGCGCAAAAAGCGTGTCGCCAATGAACCCTCCCGGCTGCGCGCCCGGTGGGCATGCAAACAGACCGCTGCCAACATGCGTTACAAACTGGTTCATCATGTCGAACTTCGCCATGTTTTCAAATACCGGGATGAAACCGCTGCGAGGATCGCGCTGCCAGGCCAGAAACATCAAACCAGCATCCATCAACAGCCCCTGCCGCCAGGGTGGCCAACGCTCAGCAATATGAGCCAGGCCGTTGTCGTAAGAATAGGCGCGGCGAAAAATCCGGGCACCACCATTGGTTTCTGCCGCCGCAAGGCGGATATGGCTGTTTTCGGGAATGATATAATTGCCATCTGCATCGATGGCGTCCAGCCGCGCGGGTTCAAATTCGTGAACCCCACCCAATGGCGCACCGCTGGCTTTGTGCCGCCCGACGACTTGTTCCTGAAAACCCAGCTTCATCCGGTCCCAACGTTCAATCGCGATGCGGATCGGCCGCGCCACCAGATAGGCAACTCCTTTCATCCAGCCGCCGTCTTCCCCCACCCACACGTGTTGAGCCATGCCCGCAGCATCGCGCGGATCCGGGTTCACCGTGCCATCCTTGAAACCCATCAGATTGCGCGCGGTTTCACCCTTTTTGTGCGGGTTATCCGCTGAAAAGCCCGCCTGCACCCAACGCAATTGCACCACGCCCGCGCCGATGCGTGCAAGATGCCGTGCTGCGTGCATCGCCACCTGGGGATGATCGGCACAGGCCTGCACACACAGATCGCCACCGGTTCTTTCCACGATCAACTGATCACCGTTGAACTTTGGCATATCAACCAGAGCCGCCGGTCGCTGTGCTGCAAGGCCAAACCGGTCAACGCCGTCCTTCACAAACAAACCCGGCCCGAACCCGAATGTCAGAGTCAATCGCGCCGGCTCCAGACCTTCCGCCTCGGCAGAATCGAGGGGAATCTGATCGGCACTTGCTTCGTTTTCCAGTGGCCGCCCCGCGGTCAGCCAAGCAGAGGCTTCGGTCCAACGGCGCAGCAGCGCCTCCACTGCGCCACGCTGATCGGTAACGATGTCGAACACGGCGAAATAAAGGTGGCTTTGCATCGGTGTCGCGATGCCCGCCTGATGGGTCCCGAAAAACGGCTCGACCCTGCCAGCAACAAGCCCTCGGCCCGGTTCCTGACGCGGCGCTGTCGCTGCTACTGCAATCTGGGCCTCGGTTACCATAGCGCCTCCCAGCGCCCCCGCCACATTGCCCAGAAAACGCCGGCGCGATGATCCTTTGTCGGTTGAGCCGGTCATCAGCGCACCGCCTTCATCAAAGCATTCATGTCATCGGTCACGTAATAAAATCCGCTGCCGTCGGGCACCATCGCCAACCCGAACAAGTCACCATTGCCCGGCGGCGATTGCGCCTGATTGCTGTCGATCCACTGCGCATAAATCTGCCTGCCTGACTGCGGATCGATTTCGACGACTTGACCGTTCTTGCCGTTGGTCACCAGCAAATGCCGTTGTGGCGTCCATGCCAGCGCGAGCGGCCACGCCAGCAGGCCATCATGGCTGACGATGCGCCCGGTGCCGCCGCTGTCACGGCGCGTGGACGCATTGTCGATTGCGATCAGCGTGTTTTGAAGACCATTGGTGACATACAATGTGTCTTCTTCACCAAGTGCCAGTCCGGTCGGACCAAACAGAAAATTGTCGGTATCGGCGCGCTGAGCAAGACCGTCGGCAACCACTGTCTGGTTGACCAGCACCGGCGGCCTGCCTTGGGGTATCGTCATTTCCAGCCGCAGTACGGTCGCGCGATGCAGCACAACAGGGTATTTCGTGGCAGGATCGAGCACGCGTGGGCCCGGCACACCGAAACCAGCCATCGACACAAACAGGGTCGCCCGATCGCCTTTGTCGATCACCGCCATGTTGCCCCAAGGGCCGCTAATGTTGGGGCCAGACCATGTGGCAACCAGCTTGCCGCGGGAATCAAGCACCAGCAGACAGCCCTCTCCCCGCGTCGCCGTGGTGCCATCCTTTGATGGCAAAGAACCGACGATCACCCAGCCTGATCTTAGCATGGTCATCGCCGTAGTCAGCCCGATGCCACCAGGGCACTGTGCAAGCATTTCCGGGATTTGCGCAAAAAGCGCGGTTTTCTTCGTTGTCGGGCTATAGACGACGATGGTCGTGCCAGTGCCTTGGAGATTGCTGATATTGTTGAAATTGCTAATCAACACATCACCCTGCGAGATTGCCCCGGCAGTTACCGGGGCCACCACCACCGCATAAGGGTTAAGATCGCCGTTTTCGGGCGATGTCAGCGCGAGCGTCTGGTGTCTGTGGATTGTTTCGAGAAAGCCTTGCGGTTCGGCCATAGCCGGACTGACCATCCAGCCCACCATAACGGCCACGAACATGAAGAAATGCCGCATGTGTCTTGTCCTTATAACAGAATATTGGCGCGGACGCCGACGACAAGCGGATTGCCGATACGCCTGTTGCCGGCTTGCGGATTGGCAACGCCCCCACCCGGGTTGATCACAAACTGGAGATCGGGCTGGATCTGCAGCCAGGGCGTTACTTGGCGCTGATACATCGCTTCGACGAACACCTCGGACGTTCGGCGCGGATTGAAGCTGTTGCCAAACGCCGCGATGTCGCCATCGGCCGCAGACTGATGCGGGCTGACCCGCGTAAAGCCAAGCCCGAGACCGAGGGTGTCGGCGGTGCGATAAGGAAACGGGTCTTTCAAAGTCAGTCCCAGATTGCCCGAAAAACTGACCAGGTTGCGATCGGCAAACGGCGTCCCCATCACCCGGGCAAACGCCGACAGGACGCGATTGGGGTCAACCGCCGACCGCCAGATCATCTTGTCGACTACGCCGTAGACGCCCAGATTGCCGCGATGCAGCCGTTGCGAACGATCGCTGGCCGGATCAGCCAATACCCGCCCGTCGTTTGCAAACCGCACATCAACGAATTGTTCGCTGTCGTACCAAACACCCAACCGCCACGTTGCCGCAAGCGGTTGCCGGGCTGCTGCCGACACCATGCCACCGAGTGCCGGATTGGTGTATTGCAGTTCGGCAAGCAGAAGCGCCCCGTGACGAAACAGCGGGAAACTGGCGCCCGCAGGATCGAGCTGTTGCGGATTGGCGCCACTGGCTTGCGCAGCGGCATTGGCCATATTGAATGGACTCGGTGCAAAGGCGCCCAGCTGGATCGCCAGCGCATTCACCGGCCGCCAGCGTACCCGCGCACCCGGCGTTGACAACGGATAGGCCGGGCCGCCGCCCGGCAGATCGGCACTCGGCACTTCCGGCCAACCGAACGAGGTGTTTACAAACAGCAGCGCGGAAGTCGAAACCATCCATTCCTGATCAAGGCTTTGCTGGCCAATCCGCACGTCGAGCCGATCCTCGGCCAGCAGTTTTTGATCGTACCAGACCTCCCACAGCCGGGTAGCGCGGTCGGATTCGATACCGCTGGCCGTTTGCAGAGTACCGAGATTGCGCTGCGACAGGTTGATTCCGTGAAGCTGGAGCGCGGACACCGCAAAAGTGCCGCCATAATACCCGAAGGCGCGCTGCGAACTGACCTGCATCACCGCTTGTGTCAGCCCGTCATAAGCAAGACTCTGGCGTATTCCGCCCGAAACATTGCCCAACGCTTCACTGGTTTCCTGCACGGTCAGGGTCACCCCGTGATGTGCCAAGGCCTTGCGAACACCCCAGGCATCGCCGAACAGCGCACTTTCGCGCCGCCAATTGTGGACGAAGGCCAGTGGATCGCCACTCGGAGCAGCCGCATCATCAGCATCCACGTTCATGATCGGGGGCGGCGCGGCAAGGCATGGCTGCGATAGTGCAAGAACGCAGGCCATGCTGCCGCACATTGTCCTTCTCATCCGGGCAAAATGCCCTCGTTGCGTCGATCCACGCGGTCTTGCTGCCAATGCCATGGTACCCTCATCAGAAACTCCACAAGGCAATTATTGCGACTCATTCTTATTTGCAATGATTATTGCGAATGATTCGCAAGATCATACCTTCGTTCTGGCAAGAGCCGCCGAGATTCCCGGCTTTGACACCGCAATCCGGCCGGCGCATGAGCGTGCGATGCAATTCGCCCATTTCGATATCGACCATTTCCTTCGTCACCACTGGCAAAAACGCCCGCTGTTGATCCCCAATCCCTGGGCATCGTGGCACAATCCGCTCGAACCCGATGAACTGGCCGGACTTGCCTGCGATGACGATGTCGAATCGCGCCTGGTGATTGGCGATGGTGCGCAACGGCAGATGGAGAGTGGGCCTTTTGCCGAAAATCGCTTTGCCGAACTGGCAGCAGGGCCATGGACACTGCTGGTGCAAGCGGTCGATCACTATGTGCCTGATGTGGCGGCGCTGCTTCAACCATTCCGCTTTGTGCCAGACTGGCGGATTGACGATGTAATGGTCAGCTATGCCAGCGCGGGCGGCGGCGTGGGGTCACATTACGATCAATATGATGTGTTTCTGGTGCAGGGCCTTGGTCAAAGGCGCTGGCGCGTCGGACCTTTGTGCGATGCCCAGACGCCCTTGCTGCCGCATCCGGATCTGCGGCTGATCGCTGACTTTGAAGCAAGCGACGAATGGGTGCTGGGGCCCGGCGATATTCTTTACGTTCCGCCGCGCTACGCGCACGAAGGCGTGGCCGTTGGCGACGATTGCATGACCTATTCGATCGGTTTTCGGGCGCCATCGCGTGCCGAACTGGTCGACGGCTGGTGCGAAGACCTGGCCGAACGCATGGTGGAAGAAGATCGCTATGTCGATCCCGATCTGGAGCGGCAGGCATGCCCTGGTGAAATCACGCCTGCAGCAATCGCACGGTTGCATGGATTGGTTACCCAGGCGCTGGCTGACCGCGAGGCGTTTGCCCGCTGGTTTGGCGCGCACAACTCCATGCCCAAATACGATGGTGATTGGCGACCCGATACACCGATCGGCGCAGCGACTGTGCGCGCCAATCTGGCCAACGGCATGACACTGGCGCGCAACCCGGCCAGCCGCTTTGTCTTTATGCGGCAACCACAATGCCATTGGCTGTTTGTCGATGGAAAGCGGTTTGATTGCGAAAGCGCGCTGGCTGAACAGCTTTGCGCAAGCAGCGAAATCACGCTCGATCCGAAGGTGGCGGCATCAGCCGAAACCCACACCGTAATCGCCGCCCTGATCGATCAGGGCAGCTTGGCCTTTATCGACGACGACTGATCAAAATACGTATAAATCTTATTGATAATGCAGCGTATTCTCGAAACCGAGATTGGCCTTGGCCATCTTGACGAGTTTGCGCAAATTGGTGCGAACGTGGCGTTCAAATCGGCGATCATCGTATATGCCGGTGATCGGAAAATCGTCCTGACCCAGCAATGCTTTCAAACGATCGGCAAAAGCAGTCTGGCTGGCGATGCACAGCGCATTTTTCATGGCTCGGCAGACCCATTCTTCAGCCGCAGCCTTGTCATAGTCGTCCTGCGCCGCATAGCCCTGCTGGTCTGCTGCGGCCTGGTCCAGCCGGGCCGCAGCGATGCGGCTTTCAAGCCACAGGCGAACCTGGTCACTGTCCCACAAGGCTGATGATCCTTTCGTGACAGTCACCTAATTGCCATCTGCATCGACGACGAAAACCATCGGCTTGCCACGCGACTCAGGCTCCCACCCGGCCAGCAGTGCTGCGCGAATTCCGCGTGACACCACGGCGTCGCTGACCTGCAAACGCCCCCTTTGCAATCCCTTCATCAACCGTTTGGGTGGCGGAAATTCAAGAACGGCTTCGCGCTGCGCATCTTTTTGCAGCAGCGCCACGGTCATGCCTTTCCAGCCTTCGGATTCACCCCATTGAGGCTCTCGCCGGAGTTCCCAATCATAATGGGCCCCATCGACTTCAACGGTGCCGCTCAACTTGTGGGTGTTTGCCATCACGACGCCCATAGGCGGCGTGGACACATTCCGCAACGCCACGGCTTTGGGCCCAGCCCCGAAGAGGACGTGGGCTGTGCCCACGCCGCGCAACACGCTGGGAACAGAATGCTACAGCGGCCGTGCGGCCTTGAAGCGTTTCTGAACATCGGGCTTCATCGGCGCAAGCTTGGCCAAAAGGCGGTTCTGCGCGCGAAAATCGACATGTTCGGCGCGCATCGCGGCCTGCAGATGTTCGACCAGTGCTGAAAAGTCTGCTGTCTGAATACCCATGTTCTTGTGCGCTTCGGCCATGGTGCGGCCAGAGTAAGCACAACCACCGTTCAGGATGTAGCAAAACTGTTCGCGCAGCAGACGCCGTAGGCGGACAATGTCCTGGCCCTTGAATATGTCCGAAATCCGTTTGTCGGCAACGCTGCGATCGATGGTCGTATCGACCACCCGCGCAACACCTTCGGCGCCATGAAACGCCCGCCACATCGCATCACCATGAAACGGCACCGCGCCCGCGTTGGCATCAGCCTGCGTATACGGTGTTACCGGCATTTCACCCGGAGGTGTTGGCAGGCCAGCAGCCAGTGCAGAGGACATGACAAAAATCAGCATCACACTCTCGCAATCAGAAGCTTCCCTGAAGGGAGGCAAATATCCCGCGTTGATGGGCATATGTGGCGATTGGGCCCAGATCCACCCATGCCGCGGTCACGGCTACATGGTGCCCTACAGCAAGGGCCGCGAACAAGTCATAACTGTCGCTTTCATAGGCAAATTTCAAATTATTCGGCTTCGTGCGGTATTCGGCGCCGACCAGCAAATTGGCCGTGACCAGCATCCCCGCCGACCCTTCAAATTGGGCTGTGCGATGGTTGTCTGCATCGCCACCATACCCGAGCAGGCCAAACTGGTTGGCTTTGGTCCACCGCACTGTGCCATCCAGCACCAGACTTTGCGACAAAACAACTTTGGTTGCCGAGACATAGAAATCGGTGCCGTTGGCCTGCCGCCCGCCAATTGCCTTGATAATGGCGGTTCGGTCGGCATGGCCGGATTGTACGCCGACCGCAATTTGCGGCAGCATCGATCGCTGATCCCAAACCGCATCACCGATCAGCTTTACTTTCGCCCCGACGATATCCTGCGAAAATACAAAGCCCTGCCCCAGCCCCAACGCAGCACCGGCCGCGCGCGTATCGAACCGCTGATGGGTGTAAGACACCTCAACGCGGTCATGCCAGCCAATAACAAAGCCGGCCGCGGCAAGATTGAAATCGGGCAACGCCACGAAGGTGCCATGGGCGCTGGCCCCGATGCCATCTTCGGTCTCGTTGCCGCCGATCACTGCCCAATTGGCCAGGCCACCGCCCGCCGCGCCATCGACGCTGGATACCCCACCCGTCAGGAGGAGTTTGCCATCCTGCCGATATTCATCGGCATTGGCCGCACTGCAAAAAAGTGCGGGCAACGCGAATACAGCAATCGCAAATGTTCGGATTTGCATGGTTCTCGCCTCGGCCTCAGCGTGGCCTAATGACTAATACTTAAAAATAACTAAAGTAATTCTTTACCTATTTTTATTGATTGTAAGATAAAGGTAAGGCCATGGACACGATTAGAATCATTCGATTTTTGTCAGTTTTAACCCTCGCGGCCATGGCTAACCCGGCATGGGCGAGCGAGGTAAACATACTGCTAACGGGGGCAAACGGCCAACCGTTGGCAAACACGGTCGTGTCGGTCGAAATGCCGGGCGCTGCCAAGCCTGCTGTGCGTGGCCCTTATGTGATGGCGCAACGCAACATCAGCTTTGATCCGCACATTCTGATCGTCCCGGTCGGCGCCGACGTGTTGTTCCCCAACAAGGATCAGGTTCGCCACCACGTCTTTTCGTTTTCACAACCCCACAAGTTCGAATTGAAGTTGTACGGTCGTGATGAAACAAAATCAGTGCATTTCGACAAACCCGGCGTGGTCGCCCTTGGCTGCAACATCCATGATTCGATGAGCGGGTATGTCTTTGTCACGGCATCGCCGTTTACCGCGATCACCGACAGTTCAGGGCGGGTGAACATTCCCAATGTCCCCGCCGGACACGGCCTGCTGCACATCTGGAACCCTGCCCTGCGCGCGCCCGCCAACACGATCACACGGCCGATCGACATCAATGGACGCACGTTCAACCTGACGGTGGCCGCGCCATGAAAAGCCGGATGCCTGCCATTGCGCTGCCCCATTTCACCAAGTTGCGGACGCGGCTGGCCGTGCAATATGCCTGCCTGTTTGCGCTGGGGGTCATCGCCGTTCTGGCTGTTTCGCAAGTCATCATTGGCCGACAGGCGCAACGCGCGGTCACCGCCGAACTTGTGACCAGTGCAACGGTCTACGACCGCATCTGGGACATGCGCGAACATTCGCTGATGACCGCGACCGAGGTCGTCTCGCGCGATTTCGGGTTTCGTTCCGCCGTTGCCAGTGGTGATGCGCCTACGATCCTGTCAGCGCTCAACACCCTGAAAGCGCGGACCGGCACCACCGTCGCCGCAGTTGTCGGTCTCGACGGAGGCGTCATCGGGGCCCGCGATCAGCTTGGCAGCGCAGTCGGCCAATTGCCGTTTGCCTTGCCCGATGGCCGGCACAGCGCGGTCGTATCCGTGGGGCAAGACACCTACCGCCTGATCACAGTGCCCATTCTGGCACCCACGACCATCGGCTGGACAGTGATTGCAATCCGGCTCGACAAACAGGAACTGGCCGGGCTCGAAAAGCTGTCGGCTATTCCGATCAAAGCCTCGATCCTGCAACGCGCGCCCGATGGCACATGGCACAGTACCGATCCAACGGTCAAAACCGGGCCTTCGATCGACACGCTTGTCGCCCATGCCGGGCAACCCGCCACACTCGATTTTGGCGATGGCAACGCTTATGCCATCGCCCGGCCACTTGCTGGCCCGAGCACCGTGCCACAGGCCGCCCTGCTGCTGCGCTATTCAACCAGCCTCGCGCTGGCCGAATATCGACCGATCCAATTGGGCATCGTGCTGGCCGGACTGCTGGGATTGATCATGGTCGTTTGGGGCAGCCTGAAATTGGCAGCCAATATTGCCAGGCCGATTGCCGCGCTGCAGCGCGCTGTACAAACACTGGAAGAAGGCTCAAGGACCGAGCTGGTCGTGCCCAACCGCGACGAGATCGGCCAATTGACCGAAAGCTTCAACCGCATGTCGGCCGGCATCATGGATCGCGAAGACCGCATCACCCATCTCGCCTTGCATGACCCGCTGACCAGCCTGCCAAACCGTACTTTCTTTCGTCAGTCGCTTGATCGCAGCATGCAACGGCTTGCGCGCACCACCGAACAGGTCGCCGTGCTGTGTCTCGACCTTGACCGGTTCAAAGTGATCAACGACACTCTGGGCCACCCGGTTGGCGATGCGTT
>CAIPWG010000096.1 GCA_903868655.1 uncultured Sphingomonadales bacterium | reverse complement strand
TTCTTCAATCGTTGCGCGATACTTTGTCATTGCACGCGGCGATCGCCTATCAGAAAGACAGCGGCTGGATCGATCATTACGACCAATCGGGCGCGCTGCTGCAAAAAGCGGTCAACAGCGCAAACAGCCTGACCGCGCATGTCAGCGCAACCTGGACCCCGGATGCGACGCTTACTGTAACCCCGGCATTTTTCTACCAACGCGCAAACAATGCCGACAACGCCGCCTTCTATCCGAACCTGGGCCTGTGGCAGCAGAACAAGGAAGTGGCCGAACCCAGCCATGATACGGTTGCGCTGGGCAGTTTGACGATCAAAAAGGCGATGGGATTTGCCGATCTGACCGCGGTTAGCGGATTGCTGGACCGAATTGCATCGCGACAGGAAGACGGCACCTATTTCAATAGCGGCGCGCTCGACCTGTTCACTCTCGACGTGGTCTATCCGCAATACATGCAGCAAAACGACACGATTATTGGCAATCTGCCCTCGGTGGTTCAGATCCGCACGCATTATCGCCAGTTCAGCCAGGAATTGCGCCTGTCTTCAAATGACAGCAGCGTGGGGGCATCTTGGCTGAAGTGGCAGCTTGGGGCCTATTACGCGACGCAATCGGTGCATAATACCGATTATCAGACGATCACCGGTGTTAATGCGGTGTTTCAATCGATCTATGGCTTTCCGATTGATACCTCGCTGGTGCAGAACTTCGTGGGTAACACCACGTATGGCCAGCCCGGGGGTGGCCCTGCGATCCCGCTGTTTCCCAATGATATCGATGAAAGCGATACCCGCACATATCACCAGCAGCAATTTGCGGTGTTTGGTCAGGCCAGTATTGCCTTTGCCAAAGGGTGGAAGCTTGATCTGGGTGGACGGTTCTCTGCCGCGCACGAGGATTATATTTCGGTTGAGACCGGTTTTTTTCAGATCGGCAATCTGGGCTATCAAACTGCTGGTCAGCCGGCCGCAGCACCCTATCTTCAGAACGGCACGGGCAAGGCATTTCTGCCCAAGGCGACGATTTATCACGACGTGTCTGCAACCAGTTCGGTCTATGCCACTGCCGCCAAGGGATTTCGCACCGGTGGTCCGACCGGACCGATTACTTTTGGGCCAAGCTCGATCTGCAACAATGATTTTCAGGCGATCCAGCAGACCACCCAGCCGACGGTATTCAAATCGGACAGCTTGTGGACTTATGAAGCCGGAACCAAGAATGAATTTCTGGGTCGGCGCATCCGTCTCAATGCCTCGGGCTATCTGACCAACTGGAACAATATTCAGCAGCAGATCTATCTGCCGACCTGCGGCTATTACTTTACGGCCAATATCGGCAATGCACGGATCTGGGGGGCCGAAGCCGAAGCCTCGTTCAAGCTTAGCCCCGGCCTGTCGTTGAATGCCACCGCCAGCGCCAACAATGCCAAAGTGATCCAGTCGAACAACCCGATCGACGTGCCGGTCGGGCGGCACCTGATTGATGTGCCGGGTTTGACCGCGACTGCCGGGGCGAACTACCAGCATCGTGTCGGGGATGCGACCACGCTCGTGGCCTTGGTCAACTATGCCTATACCGGGCACAGTTACGGCAGTTATCTGCAGACCGACAGCAATTATTACAATCCGGCCTATGGCGTTGTGAATGCCAGCATCGGGCTGCGGTTTGGCGCCAATCAGATTACCTTTTACGCCAAGAACCTGTTCGACAACACGGCGATCATCCAGAGCCCCCAAATCAACACGGTGGTCGAAGGCTATACCGTGCACCCGCGAACGTTTGGCGTGACGCTCAAACTGGTCAACTGATCGCACCAATAGGAGGAGCCGAAACCATGAGCACCACCGCCGATCCCGCCGGTGCACGCGCCCATGCGCGCGCCATGGCCGGAACCCGCGTCGACGCGATGCCGACCATTCCCGCGCACACCGCAGTCGATTTGCCGCCCGATGTCTTGCCCGGTGACGTCGTGTGGGATGAAACCTTGGCCGCCGGCGGCTATGCCGCGCGCATTCTGAAGCGGGGCACGCGCCTGCGGCTGACCGATCTCCATGGCGACGGCGCCATCGCCATGTTGGTGTTCAATGCCGAACGTACGGTCGAACGCCTGAATGTGGCGGACACCGTCAAAGTGCAATGGAATGCCTATCTCGGCGCAGGGCGCCTGCTGCTGTCCGACATGGGGCGGGTCATGCTGTCGGTGATCGCTGATGATACCCAAGGCCACGATGCGTTTTGTGGCGCATCGAACCAGGCTTCGAACGCGCGGAAATACGGTGATGGTTTCAATCATGGCGCGCATCCCAATGCGCGTGACCGGTTCGTGATCGCGCTCGCCAAATATGGGCTCAACCGGCGGGATATTCATCCGTGCATTACCTGGTTCAAACCGGTGACGATCGCGGCCGACGGCGCGATCGATCTGGATATTGGCCCGCATCGGGCGGGTCAATCGGTCACATTGCGCGCGGAAATGGACGTGATCGTGGTTCTGGCCAATTGCCCGCATGTCCGCGATCCGCGCCACACCTACAGCGTGGCTCCGGTTCGTGCGTGCGCGTGGCGCGGCGATATCACACCACACGACGATCCCATTCGCATGGCGACACCTGAAGGCCTGCGTGCGTTCGAAAATGTCGAAGACTATTATCTGAGGTAAGGTCCGATGATCTCCAACACCCCCATCCCCGATCTGCCCGGCATGATTGTCCATGATGAAATTGTGCCCGCGCGCGCGCCCTGGCATCATCTGGTGAAAAAGGGCGAAACGCTGCGCATTGTCGATCTTGACGGCAACCAGGCCGTTGATTTCCTGATCTATGCCGCAGCCGACGATGCCGAACGCTACAGCGCGCAAGATACGATTGCTGCGCAGGGCAACGTGTATCTGACAAGCGGCACGCCGTTGCTGTCAAACGAAGGCCGCGCGATGATGACGATCGGTTCGACTTCGGTCGTGCGACATGACACTATCGGTGGGGCCTGCAGCTGCGAATCCAACACCTTGCGTTATGGTCATCACACCAAGGCGCAACATGCTTGCGTCGATAACTTTCTGCTGGCCAATGCCGATTTTGGCCGCACCAAGCGTGATATGGTGTCAAATATCAATTTCTTCATGAACGTCCCCGTCGAAGCCGATGGCTCGCTCGGCATCGTCGATGGCATTTCGGCGCCGGGGCTGCATGTTGATATGGTAGCGGACATGGACGTCGTGGTTGTCGTGTCCAATTGCCCGCAAATCAACAATCCCTGCAACGGTTTCAACCCAACCGCTGTGCGTATGATTGTGGCTGCGGCCGCCTGACCACCTGCATTGTAGGGAGGGGCCTTCACCGGCTTTCCCAAAAAAATGACCCCGATGACGGAGCATGGCGCCGTCATCGGGGTCTTTTTTATACACTCGCGCGATTAGAACTTGGCGCGAACACTCGCGGTGAACCGGCGACCGAGCAAGTCGGAATAGGCGACCGGAATGTAGAAGCCGTTGAACTTTTCACCGTAACGGTTGAGCAGGTTCACCACTTCGAAGTTCATGCGGAACTGCTTGTTGACGTCGAAGTAGAAACCCATGTCGTATGTGGCGAATGGCTTGAGCGAATCAAATTCACGATAGCTCAGGCCACGTGGCGTGATGGCGATCAGTTGCTTGCCGGTGAAGTTGATCTGGGTGTGCACGCCAAAGTCTTTGATCATATAGCGCGCGTTGAACACCGCCGACAGTTTGGGATCGCCGACCAGGCCATCCGAACGCAGCGGCGCCACCCCGGTTACATCGGTCAGACGATACATCACGTAAAGCGCATCGCCGGTCAGTTCGAAGGTGCCCGGCAGGTGCAGCGCATCGAGATCATGCCGATAGGCCAGTGTTCCCTGAATACCAGAGAACTTGATCTGGTTGCCGTTGGTGTTGGTCTGGATGACACCTGGCGTTGCCGGGTTGTTGAGCACCTGTCCGGTTGAATCGCGCTTGATCAACGAACAGAACTGGTTGCCGTTGGCGGGATCTGCGGCGTTGAAATTGGCGTTGTCGAAACACGCCGACGCAATGGTTGCAGCCGAAAGGTTGGTGATCGGGTTCTTGATATGAATGTTGATGTAATCTGCCGCGATGGTCAGCCCCGGAATGAACCGTGGCCGCGTAATCACGCCATACGTGAAGCTGTTGGACACTTCGTTTTTCAGGCTGGGGTTGCCCCCTGACAGTGCAGGAACAGTGGCAGCAGCAGCCAGCAACGGGGTTGCTGTCGGGTACTTTGACAGAAACGCTGCGCAATTGGCCGCGCGGATTGTCGGGGCGTTGCCGGAATTGATGTTTCCTGGCGAACACAGATCGGGAACCGTTGCAAAGACTGCGGATTGCGGAAGGTACAATTCGATAATCGATGGCGCACGGAACGAACGCGTATAATTGCCGCGCAGTTCGATGTCCCGAATGGGGCTGAAAGTTCCGCCTGCAGCCCAAGAGAAGAACTGCCCGTTTACGCGGTTGTCCACATAACGGCCGCGTCCATAGACTTCCAACTTTTTGATGAACGAGATGTCGTTGGTGGGCGTAATCAGCGGAGCAACGACTTCGCCGAACGCTTCGTTGACAGCATAGCTGCCGCTGGTCGGTGCAATCGCAACACTGCGGCCGAGCCCCTGTTGCTGAAACTGCGACGGCGTGAACGAGCCGCGTTCGACCCGGTGCTCAAAGCCCGCGTTGAACGGAACGGTGTTGCCAAAGAGTTTGAACAGATCGCCGCCGACGTTGGCATTGAACACGATCTGTTCCAGCCGGCTTTTCGTAACGTTCTGTTGGATCACGTACGCTTTTGCGGCCGCCGAAGCCTGGTTAAGACCCAGGAGATTGAGCGGCTGGCAGTTTGCGTCTGCAATCGGAGTGCCCCCGGGAGCAGCCTGATACGTGGGCGTTGCGGTACAAACAACTTGTCCGGCCGAATTGGTTGTGACGTTGACCGCGTTGATGAAGTTTTGCGCGTTCAGGTCCTGCGTGAAGTCGGTCAGATCGGTCCGGCCGTAGTTGGCAGATACCGAGTAGTTGAAATTGCGCCAGCCGGCAGAAAAATCACCCTTCAAACCCATGACGCCGCGATAGATATCGGTGTTCGAGCGCCCGGTCTGGTCTGAAAGATCCACCGATGCGCGCGACAGGCCAAAACGCGACACACCGAGCGAGGTCAGCGTGGCACGCGCCTGGGCACTGAGGAACGGGTTGGAAATGTCGACTGTGACTGGCCCGCTCAGCCCACCGAACAGGTTGCTGTTGAACGTGGGCTGGTGGGTCAGCTGGTGCGAATCCGAGTGGAAATAGGTGCCTTCAAAATAGAACTTGGCCGCAGGGGTCAGGTCATAATTGAAGAACATGTTGCCGGTGGTGCGCGCCAGATCGCTGGTGATCTGAGTGTAATCGCTGAACTTGAAACCCTGACCGCCGCTCGAATAGATCGAGGGGAAGATCGTCCCCTTGTTGAAGGGAACCAGGTTTCCTGCCGAATCAAATTGGTAGTTCTGGATGGCCGAAGGCACGCTGGTCCCACCGGGGTTTCTTGCCGACGTGATCAACCCGCCTTGGGTCAGATAATAAATGTCGAGATTTTGGATAACGATCGTTCCAGGGATGCCCATATTCGCACCCGGGAAAAACCCGAGTGTGGGATCGATGCGACCATCGTTGAGCGGTGATCGACCGGCCGGACCAAATGCAGCGGCTTGTGCAGCGGTCGGGTTGGTTACGTTGCCCAGGTTTTGGGCCAGAAAACCGCGGTTGTTATAAGCAACGCCATTCACATTATCGTGCGAGATCGCGAACGTAATGTTGCCGCGATGATCCTGGAAATCCATCCCGCCGAGAGCTGAGAAGTTGTACCGGCCGTTGTCACCCTGATCGGTAACACCCGAAGTGGCCTGCACCACCAGCCCTTGGTAACGCTTTTTCAGGATGACGTTGACCGTCCCTGAAATGGCGTCGGAACCATAGACCGGTGAGCCGCCGACCGAAATGGTATCAATATGGTCGATCAAGATGGTCGGAAAGATATTGAGGTCGACCTGCGTGCCGCCGCTTGCCTGACCGAATTGGGTCGGCGGGTTGGATGACACAAATCGTTCGCCGTTGACCAGCGTGAGCGTCCGGTTCGAACCGAGCCCGAAGTTGTTGGCAAAGTTCACGCCTTGGCCAAACGAGCCCTGCGTCCCGTTGGGGGTGATGCTGCCACGGAATGACGGCAGACTGTTGAGCGCGTCCGCGATGTTGGTGTAGCCGTGTTCGTCAAGGTATGTCGGATCGACCGACACCACAGGTTCGAACGACGAGAACGTGGTGCGCTTGATACGCGTACCCGTGATGACAATATCCTGGTCAGAGACGCTCTTGCTGCTTCCGGCTGAGGCTGCTGGCTTTTGCGCCGCGGCATCGTCAGCTTTGGCTTCGGCTGCATGACTTGGTTGGCTCAGGCTGAGCATTGCCAATGCCAGCGCCGAAAGCGCAGGCGACGCGCCCAAAGTAAACTTCGACATGATTACCCCCATAAACGCATTTTTTTGTCGCAACTCGTCACAACCCCTCCACAATTTACAAAAAAACCCATCGTTGCAATGGAAACTTTGTGCGGGCGTTTAAAAGGGCGAATTGACCAAGGGGTTGTTGCAATTTTGCTACATCCATGAGGGCGGTTTGAAAATTTTGTTCATATTATCAGTAGCTTATTTCTCTTTGGAAAAAGCAAGCCTGGTATCTGCCTGTCACAAGTGGGCGGGCAGACTTACCACTGAAGGCGAATCTCGGATGATTGTCGCGGCATCGGCTGCGATGACGCGCTGCCCCG
>CAIPWG010000095.1 GCA_903868655.1 uncultured Sphingomonadales bacterium | reverse complement strand
GAGACGGTGGCGATTGTCGGGCCTTCGGGGGCGGGCAAATCGACGCTATTCCTTCTGGCAGAACGTTTCTACGATCCGCAGGCAGGTCTTGTGCGGATCGATGGCGTGCCTTTGCGCGAAGCCGATCCGGCACAAGTACGAGCACGCATGGCGCTCGTGCCGCAGGAAGGGGTGCTGTTCGCCGCTACCGCGCGCGACAATCTGCGTTATGGCAAACCCGACGCCAGCGACCAGGAAATCTGGGAAGCTGCGCGCGCGGCCAATGCCGAAGCCTTTCTGAAAGAATTGCCCGATGGGCTCGACACGTTTCTGGGCGAAGACGGCACCCGGCTGTCGGGGGGCCAACGCCAACGCATTGCCATCGCTCGCGCACTGTTGCGCGATGCGCCGATCCTGCTGCTCGATGAAGCGACCAGCGCGCTCGATGCCGAAAGCGAACGGCTGGTGCAGGATGCGCTTGACCGCCTGATGCAGTCGCGCACGACGCTTGTCATCGCGCACCGTCTGGCCACCGTGCGCCAGGCCGACCGCATCGTGGTGATGGAAGAAGGCCGGATTGTTGAACAAGGCACACACACCGAATTGACCGCGCGCGGTGGCCTTTACGCCCGGCTTGCGCGTCTGCAGTTCGACAGCGCCACGACGCTGGTGGATTAACGGCGCAGCACCTCAGGCACGGCGTCGGGCCAGTGGCACGACAGTGTCATGGTCCATGATGCGGAACCGTCCGACTGCCGTGCGCAGGCCGCTCGCTTCGTTGTTCAGGCCATTGGTGGCTGCGGTCGACTGTTCGACCATGGCGCTGTTTTGTTGGGTCATCGCGTCGATCTGGCCGATGGTACCGCTGATCTGGGCAAAGCCCGCCGCCTGATCATGGGCGTGGCCGGCAATCTGTTCGATGATCGCGTTGATCTGGCCGATCTGGGTGCCGGCATCGCGCAAAGTGGTGGCAATCCGGTCGACCATGCGCACGCCATTGCCAACTTCGGATTCAGCTTTGGCAATCCGGTCTTTCACCTCTTTCGCTGCGTCGGCGCTGCGCATGGCCAGTGCGCGGACTTCGCTGGCGACGACCGCAAAGCCGCGTCCCGCTTCACCTGCGCGTGCCGCTTCGACCCCGGCATTCAGCGCCAGCAGATTGGTCTGGAACGCAATGCCGTCGATCATCGATGCGATGGCGGAAATCTCGCTTGATGAACTGGCGATCGCATCCATCGCTTGCGCGGTCTGCGCAATCACGGCGTCGGATTGATCGAGCTGTTCGTGCAGGCTGTTCATCGCCTGGCGGGCTTCGCCTGCGATTGCTGCCGACTGTTTCGCGCCGCTGGCGTGGTCGCGGATCGATTGGGCAGTATGGTTCAAGCCAGAGGCCTGCTGTTCGGTGCGGCTCGACAGATCTTGCGAGGCGCTACGCAATTCGCTGGCGGTGCTGTGGATGCGTTCAGAGGTTTCGATGATATCACGCATGGCAAGGCTTAGCGCCTCGGCGTAACCATCGAAATCCCGGCTGATCTCGGCATAGGCGGGGGGCAAATCAGGGCCGATGCGAACGGTCAGATCGCCCTGGGCAAGGCTGCGCAGCCGTTCGGCCAGGATCACGATTGCGGCTGCTTGCGCGGCCTCGGCCTCACGCCGTGCGCGGTCGGCTGACTGAAAAACCACCAGTCCGCGCGCAATCTGGCCCACTTCATCCTGGCGTTCGGCATGAGGCACGACAACGCGCGTCGCGTCCTGCGCCATGGCTTCGATCGTGCCGCTGACATCGAGCAAAGGCCGCAGGATCACTTTGGTCTGGCGCAGCATGACAAACACGGCCAGTCCCGATGCAATCAGCGATGCCACTGTTGTGATCAGGATCACCTGATACAACGATGACATATAGGCATCGGCGGGTATCCCGGTGAACAGCACCCCGATGGTTTGACCATCGGGCGATTTGATCGGGTTATACGCGGCATAGACTTTGTGCCCGGCCGCATCGACCAGCCCGCGAAAGGGTTTGCCCTCGCCCAGCACGGTTTTCAACACGGCCGGATTGGTCAGCTTGGTGCCGATCGCACGCGATCCATCGGGGTTGGTCAAATTGGTCGCGATCCGCGTGTCGCCGGCAAAGATGGTGGCGCTGCCGCCAGTAATACCTGAAATGGCATCAACCAGCGCGTTGTTTGCATTGAGCACGACGGATCCCGCGCGCAGTTGACCGGCATCGAGCGTATAACGGGTGCCCGATTGCCCGACGACATGGGTGGCGACCCGCATCGCAGTTTCCATCCGGTCTGCCGCCATTTTCGAATTGTGGTCATAACTGACCAGCGCCGAAATCACCACGACCAGCAAAGACAGCCCCGCCATGCCCGCGGTGACAAGGAAGATCATCCGGTTTGCAAGAGTGCCATTCATAAAATTTCCGTCCTGGAATATCACAATGGAACCATCACGCGAAACTGATTACGTGCGAAACCTTAGAACGGCACCCGCGGGGGTATATGTAGTTGATACTATACGCTCAAGCGCGCAGATTCATGTCTTGTAAACGGCCAATCGGACTCGTGATCGCTCACACCTTTGGTCATGAAAAGGTCTTTGCGAACCGGGCGGCGCTTGATAGCCCCTGCGGCAGCGCATTTTGTTATCCCCCAAGCATGAGACAATCAGATTTATGCCATCGACCCGTGTGCTCGCTTTGTGTGCCGTACTCTTGCTTTCCACATCGCCGTGGTGTTTGCGTGCTGCGGAGGCGCCGCAGCCTGTGACCGTGGCCCAAACCGGCGAATATCCTTTGCCGGTATTCGGGGGCTGGGGGGTCAATCCTGCCGACATCGACCATGCCGTGCGCCCGGGCGATGACTTCTTTGCCCACGTCAATGGAAAGTGGGCCAATGCCGAGGTGATTCCCGACAGTTATGTCTACAGCGGCAATGTGCTGGCGTTGCGGCTCGGGTCTGATCGGGCGGTGCGCACGATTGTCGAAAATCTGGCCGCCACACCGCAATCCGATGGCACGATCGAGCAGCGGCTGGCCGACAGTTACAAGGCCTTTTCCGATCAGGCGGCGATCAATGCTGCCGGGTTGACCCCGGCGCGGGTCTGGCTCGACCGGATTCAGGCGGCGTCTACCCGGTCACAGCTTGCCGCCTTGATGGCGGAACCGGGCATGCCGTCACCGATCGGATTTGATATCGCGATCGATCCCAATCATCCTGATGCGAATGCGGTTTTTGCCGGGATCACCGGGCTCGGTCTGCCTGACCGTGATTACTATTTGATCGATACGGTGCGCAATGTTGTCTTGCGCAAGGATTATCAAACGTATCTGGCGTTTCTGCTGGGCAAGGCCGGACTGGCCGATGCCCCGACGCTGGCGGCGCGGGTGTACGAATTTGAACACCAGATCGCGCAACTGGCTTGGGACCGGGCGGTATCGCGCGATCCCTTGCTGACCACCAATGTCGTGCCTGTGGCCAGGTTTGAAAGCTGGGGCGGTGATTTCCCGGTTGCGGCGCTGGTCACGGCCAGTGGCTTGGGCGCGGTGCAGCAGGTCATCATCGGTGAAGTGCCGCCCGATACCGCACGGGTGGCAGAACTGAAGCTGTCGGCAGCGGATCAGGCCAAGCTGGGCGGGGGAATGCCCGCGCTGATCAAACTGCTGGGATCAACCGAAGTGGCGACAATCCAGGCGTGGATGACGGCGCATTTCCTGATCGCGCATGCGGCGGTGTTACCCTCTGATCTCGACGATGCCAATTTTGCCTTTTACGGCAAGACCCTGACCGGCCAGCAAAGCCAACGCGCGCGCTGGGAACGCGCGGTCGGCGCGGTGGAAGGACAGATGGGCGAGGCTGTCGGCAAGATTTATGTCGCGCACTATTTCCCCGCGTCGAGCAAGCTGGCGATGGAGAAACTGGTTGCCAATTTGCGCAGTGCAATGGCCGCCAATTTGAAGGATCTGGCGTGGATGACCCCGCCGACCCGGCTGGCGGCCAAGGCCAAACTTGACCAGTTCGGGGTGAAGATCGGTTATCCCGACCATTTCAAAACATACGACGGGCTGATGATCCGCGCCGATGCGCCACTGGCCAATGCAATGGCGGCGGCGCGCTGGCAATGGCAAGACAGCTTGCGCGAACTGGCGCAAGGGGTGGACAAGACCAAGTGGTTGATGACCCCGCAAACCGTGAATGCCTATTACGAACCCACCGCCAATGAAATCGTGTTTCCGGCCGCTTATCTGCAACCGCCCTATTTCAATCCAAAAGCCGACGATGCGGTCAACTATGGCGCGGTGGGCGCCACAATCGGCCATGAAATCGGCCATGGTTTTGACGATCAGGGGTCACGCTACGATGGCACCGGCCGGTTGCGCGACTGGTGGACACCCGACGATCGCAAGACGTTTGAAGCGCTCACCGCCAAGCTGGTCGCGCAATATGATCAGCAATGCCCCTACGACGCTGGCAAGACCTGCCATAACGGGCGGCTGACTTTGGGCGAAAATATTGGCGACCTGGGTGGGCTGTCGATGGCTTATCAGGCTTATCACCTGGCGTTGCATGGCAAGCCGGCCAAAGTGATCGACGGGCTGACCGGCGATCAGCGCTTTTTCCTGTCATACGCCCAAGCCTGGCGCTGGAAACTGCGCGAAGCATTCGGCCGCCAGCTGCTGAAAACCGACCCGCATTCGCTGGCTATGGCCCGCGTCAACGCCGTGCTGCGCAATTTCGACCCATGGTACAAAGCATTCGACGTGAAGCCCGGCGACAAACTCTATCTGGCCCCCGAAG